>NZ_JBIRTN010000005.1:0-161128 GCF_044334705.1 Streptomyces sp. NPDC020731 | reverse complement strand
GGCGGGCGGCAGCCGTTGTGCGGGGTCGGGGTGACGTCCTGGATGGAGCCGACCTCGAGGCCCGTGGCCTGCAGGGAGCGGATCGCGGTCTCACGACCGGAGCCCGGGCCCTTGACGAACACGTCGACCTTGCGCATGCCGTGCTCCTGGGCGCGGCGGGCAGCCGACTCGGCGGCCATCTGCGCGGCGAACGGCGTGGACTTCCGGGAACCCTTGAAGCCGACGTGGCCGGCGGAGGCCCAGGAGATCACGTTGCCGGACGGGTCCGTGATCGACACGATCGTGTTGTTGAACGTGCTCTTGATGTGCGCGTGGCCGTGAGCGACGTTCTTCTTTTCCTTGCGGCGCACCTTCTTGGCAGCGCCCTGACGACCCTTGGGGGGCATCTATTACTCCTACGGGAGGTGGTCGGTCCTGCAGCAAGACCGCTGGATGAGCGTCCGCTGAGGACTACTTCTTGCCCGGCTTCTTCTTGCCGGCGATGGCGCGACGCGGGCCCTTGCGGGTACGCGCGTTGGTGCTGGTGCGCTGACCGCGGACAGGCAGACCGCGACGGTGACGGAGACCCTGGTAGGTACCGATCTCGACCTTGCGGCGGATGTCGGCCTGGATCTCGCGACGGAGGTCACCCTCGGTCTTGATGTTGCTGTCCACGAACTCACGGATCGCGACGAGCTGCTCCTCGGAGAGGTCGCGAACGCGGGTGTTCGGGTCGATGCCGGTGGCGGCCAGCGTCTGCTGCGAAAGGGTCCGGCCGATGCCGAACACGTAGGTGAGGGCGATCTCCACGCGCTTTTCGCGCGGGATGTCAACACCGGAAACGCGTGCCATTCAATGGCTCCAGTTGATTGTCGGAGGTCTTCCACAGGACCGGATCCCAGCCCGCCGTACCAGGTACGGACCGGGTCCCCGGCCTCCGAGCCGGGGGTGTCGAGCCGTGCGGCTCGGGACCTGCGTATGAACATGTACTGCTCGCGTCGCGCGAAGTTCTGCGAAAGTCGCAGAGGGTCGATCGTGCTGCGGTCAGCCCTGGCGCTGCTTGTGGCGCGGGTTCTCGCAGATGACCATGACCCGGCCGTGACGGCGGATCACCCTGCACTTGTCGCAGATCTTCTTGACGCTCGGCTTGACCTTCATGGGTGTGAGGTTCTCCGGGTCAGTGCCATCACCCCGGCGGACCGGGGAGCGGGCAAGATCTACTTGTACCGGTAGACGATCCGGCCACGCGTCAGGTCGTACGGAGACAGCTCCACCACGACCCGGTCGTCAGGGAGGATGCGGATGTAGTGCATACGCATCTTGCCGCTGATGTGTGCCAGGACCTGGTGGCCGTTCTGGAGCTCAACCTTGAACATGGCGTTCGGAAGAGACTCGACGACAGTGCCCTCGATCTCGATGGCACCTTGCTTCTTGGCCACGCTTCGCCCTTCGAATCGACTACCTTGATCGACTCTGGCGTACACCGTGTGTCATACATGCGGACATGCGGGTGCACGAGAGCCGACGAGTCAGTCTACGTCAGCGCACCCGGAAACACGAATCGAGAGATCCTGCCCCGCAGCGGCGATCCTTAACCGAGGGGATCGGGCGCGGCCGTGATCCCCATCTCCGCGAGCTTCGCCTTGCCGCCGTCGGGCGCCGTCAGGACCAGCGGTCCCTGCTCGGTGAGGGCGACCGAGTGCTCCCAGTGGGAGGACCAGGTGCCGTCGGTGGTGATGACCGTCCAGTCGTCGGAGAGGACCTTCGTCCTCGGGGTGCCCAGGGAGACCATCGGCTCGATGGCGAGGCAGAAGCCCGGGACCAGCTTGGGACCCTTGCCCCGCTTGCGGTCGACGTAGTTCAGCAGATGCGGGTCCATGTGCATCTCGGTGCCGATGCCGTGGCCGCCGTAGTCCTCGATGATCCCGTACTTGCCGCCGCCCGGCTTGGGCTGGCGGCGGATGTACGTCTCGACCGCGCGGGAGATGTCGACGAGCCGGTTGCCCTGCTTCATGGCCGCGATGCCGGCCCACATCGACTCCTCGGTCACCCGGGACAGCTCGACCAGCTCCGGGGAGTGGCCGGACCCGACGAACGCGGTGTACGCGGCGTCGCCGTGCCAGCCGTCGATGACCGCGCCGCAGTCGATGGAGATGACGTCGCCGTCCTTGAGGACGACGTCGTCGGAGGGGATGCCGTGGACGACGACGTCGTTCACCGAGGTGCAGATCGTCGCGGGGAAGCCGCCGTAGCCGAGGAAGTTCGGCTTGGCGTCGTGCTCCGCGAGCACCTTGCGGGCGACCTGGTCCAGATCCTTCGTCGTGGCGCCGGGCACGGCGGCCTCACGGGTGGCCGCGTGAATGGCGGCGACCACCAACCCCGCCTCACGCATCTTGGCGATCTGCTCAGGGCTCTTGATCTGCACCATGGGGACGACGGCCTTTCTAGGACCAGAAGGAGTACGAACGCTTCCAACGATACGGGGCCGCACCCCCGCGACCGCGGGCAGTCGCGCCTCCCGGAGCCCGAAGGGCCTGGGAAGGCACCCCGTGAGCGCCGGGCTGCGCGAACCCGCCCCCGTCAAGCCACAGCCGCGGCCCCCAGAACAGGGGAACCGCGGCTGCGACCGACAAAACGAACTACTTACCGCTCTTCAGCGCCTCCAGCGCACGACCCGTGACCTCGTCGACGGGCCCCATCGCGGAGATGGTCACCACCAGCCCCTGCGCCCGGTAGTAGCCGATGATCGGCTCGGTCTGCGTGTGGTAGACCTCCAGCCGGGTCCGCACGGTGTCCTCGGAGTCGTCGTCCCGCTGGTACAGCTCACCACCACAGACGTCGCACACACCCTCCTGCTTCGGCGGGTTGTACGTCACATGGAACACGTGCGCGGATTCCTTGCGGCAGGTGCGCCGCCCGGCGATCCGCTTGACGACCTCGTCCTCGGGGGCCTCTAGGTCGAGGACCGCGTCCAGCTTGATGCCCTCGGTCTGCAGCAGCTCGTCCAGCGCCTCGGCCTGCGACACATTGCGCGGGAAGCCGTCCAGCAGGAAGCCGCCCTCGGCGTCGGGCTGCTCCATGCGGTCCTTGGCCATGGCGATGGTGACCTCGTCGGGAACGAGGTTGCCCGCGTCCATGTAGGACTTGGCGAGCTTCCCGAGCTCGGTCTGCCGGCTGATGTTGGCGCGGAACAGGTCGCCCGTGGAGATGTGCGGGATGCGCAGTTTCTCGGCAAGTCGGGTGGCCTGCGTACCCTTACCGGCACCCGGCGGCCCGACGAGGACGATTCGCATCAGCGGAGGAACCCTTCGTAATTGCGCTGCTGGAGCTGGCTCTCGATCTGCCTCACCGTCTCGAGACCGACACCCACGATGATCAGGATGCTGGTCCCGCCGAACGGGAAGTTCTGGTTTGCCCCGAAACCAGCCAACGCCATTGTCGGCACGAGAGAGATCAGGCCCAAGTACAGCGAACCCGGCCAGGTGATCCGGTTGAGTACGTAGCTGAGGTACTCAGCGGTCGGTCGGCCAGCCCGGATGCCCGGGATGAAGCCACCATACTTCTTCATGTTGTCGGCGACTTCTTCGGGGTTGAAGGTGATCGCCACGTAGAAGAAAGCGAAGAACACGATGAGGAAGAAGTACAGGATGATGTGCGGCGTCGCGCCCGTGTCGGCGAGGTTCTTCTGGATCCAGGTCGCCCAGCCGGCCGTCGAGCTGGAGAACTGGACGATCAGCGCCGGGATGTAGAGCAGCGACGAGGCGAAGATGACGGGGATGACGCCCGCCTGGTTCACCTTGAGCGGGATGTAGGTGGACGTGCCGCCGTACGACCGGCGGCCGATCATGCGCTTGGCGTACTGCACCGGGATCCGGCGCTGGGCCTGCTCGACGAAGACGACCAGGCCGACCATGACGAACCCGACGAGCATGACGGTGCCGAACTCGATCCAGCCGTCCGCCAGGGTGCCCTCCTGCTTGATGGCCCACAGGGCGGAGGGGAAGGTCGCGGCGATCGAGATGAACATCAGGATCGACATGCCGTTGCCGATGCCGCGGTCGGTGATGAGCTCACCGAGCCACATGACGACGGCCGTACCGGCGGTCATGGTGACGACCATGGTGATGGTCACGAACATCGACCGGTCCGGGACGATCTGGCCGCCCACCGAGCAGCCCTGGAAGAGGGAGCCGCTGCGCGCGGTGGCCACCAGGCCGGTGCCCTGCAGGATGGCCAGCGCGACCGTCAGATAACGGGTGTACTGCGTGATCTTCGCCGTGCCGGCCTGGCCCTCCTTCTTCAGGGCTTCCAGGCGCGGGATCACGACGGTCAGCAGCTGCAGGATGATGCTCGCCGTGATGTACGGCATGATGCCCAGCGCGAAGATCGTGATCTGGAGCAGTGCGCCGCCGCTGAACATGTTCACCAGACCGAACAGGCCCTGGTTCGCCTCGGCCTGATCGAGACAGATCTGGACGTTCCGGTAGTCGACACCCGGAATCGGGACGTGTGTACCGAGCCGGTACACCACGATGATGCCGAGCGTGAAGAGCAGCTTCTTGCGCAGGTCGGGCGTCTTGAACGCCCGGGCGAACGCGGTGAGCACGGTGCCTCCTGCGACCCCCCGCGCGACTGCGTCAAGGGTGACGGTTTTGAGATTCCGACTAAGGACGAATACGTAACGGTCAACTGCCGCCCTGAGTGCCCGCACGGGCCCCCGAGGTCAGTGGGCAGCGCAGGCCACCTTACCGGCGACCATGCCGCCCTAGGAACGACCAACCGGGGATACCCCAAATGTGGGGTATCCCCGGTCGGGATCGCTCTACGTCATCGAGACACCTGAAAGGGTCAGACGAGCTCGGTGACGGTACCGCCGGCGGCGGTGATCTTCTCCTTGGCGGAGCCGGAGACGGCGTCGACCGTCACCTGCAGCGCCACGGAGATCTCGCCCTGGCCGAGGACCTTGACGAGGCTGTTCTTGCGCACGGCACCCTTGGCCACGAGACCCTCGACGGTGACCTCGCCACCCTCGGGGTAGAGCGCGGCCAGCTTGTCGAGGTTCACGACCTGGAACTCGGTCTTGAACGGGTTCTTGAAGCCCTTCAGCTTCGGGAGACGCATGTGGAGGGGCATCTGGCCACCCTCGAAGCGCTCCGGAACCTGGTAACGGGCCTTGGTGCCCTTCGTACCACGACCGGCCGTCTTACCCTTCGACGCCTCACCACGACCGACACGGGTCTTGGCGGTCTTGGCGCCGGGGGCGGGACGGAGGTTGTGGATCTTGAGCGGGTTGTTCTCCGCCATGATCAGTCGACCTCCTCGACCGTCACGAGGTGGCGGACGGTGTGCACCATTCCGCGGAACTCGGGGCGGTCCTCCTTGACGACCACGTCGTTGAGCCTCTTCAGGCCGAGCGAGCGCAGCGTGTCACGGTGGTTCTGCTTGCTACCGATGTAGGACTTGACCTGCGTAATCTTGAGCTGCGCCATGATTACGCACCCGCCCCGGCACGCGCACGCAGCAGGGCCGCGGGAGCGACGTCCTCGAGCGGCAGACCACGGCGGGCCGCGATCTCCTCGGGACGCTGCAGGCCCTTCAGGGCCGCCACGGTCGCGTGCACGATGTTGATCGCGTTGTCGGAGCCGAGCGACTTCGACAGCACGTCGTGGATACCGGCGCACTCGAGCACGGCACGCACCGGACCACCGGCGATAACGCCGGTACCCGGGGACGCGGGCTTGAGCAGGACGACGCCGGCAGCCTTCTCACCCTGGATGGGGTGGGGGATGGTGCCCTGGATGCGGGGGACCTTGAAGAAGTGCTTCTTGGCCTCCTCAACGCCCTTGGCGATGGCGGCCGGCACCTCCTTGGCCTTGCCGTATCCGACACCCACGGTGCCGTCACCGTCGCCCACCACGACCAGCGCGGTGAAGCTGAAGCGACGACCACCCTTCACAACCTTGGCGACGCGGTTGATCGCGACAACGCGCTCAACGTACGCGGTCTTCTCGGCGGCAGCTGCGCCGCCGTCACGGCCCTTCCGGTCCCGCCGCTCGCCGCCACCGGCACCGCCACCGCGGCGCTGGGGTCCAGCCATTGGAATTACCTCTCTCTGTTTCCGCTAGCTACGGAACCGGCTCAGAACTTCAGTCCGGCTTCGCGGGCGGCGTCCGCCAGGGCGGCGATGCGCCCCGCGTACTGGTTGCCACCGCGGTCGAATACGACAGCCTCGACACCGGCGGCCTTGGCGCGCTCCGCGACCAGGGCACCGACCTGCTTGGCCTGCGAGGACTTGTCGCCCTCGCCACCACGGACCGACGCGTCCAGAGTGGAGGCCGACGCCAGGGTGTGCCCCTTCAGGTCGTCGATCACCTGCGCCACGATGTGGCGGTTGGAACGGGTCACGACCAGGCGGGGACGCTCGGCGGTACCAGAGACATTCTTGCGGATCCGGATGTGACGACGCTTGATAGCAGCACGCTTGTAGGCGTCGCCCTTGAGGATCTTCTGCCCGTATGCCATGGCTTACTTACCCGCCTTTCCGACCTTGCGCCGGATGACTTCGCCCTCGTACTTGACGCCCTTGGCCTTGTACGGGTCGGGCTTGCGCAGCTTGCGGATGTTGGCCGCAACCTCGCCGACCTTCTGCTTGTCGATGCCCTCGACCGAGAAGTGCGTCGGGTTCTCGACCTTGAAGGTGATGCCCTCGGGGGCCTCGACCGTGATCGAGTGGCTGTAACCGAGGGAGAACTCCAGGTTCGAACCCTTGGCGAGCACGCGGTAACCGACACCGCTGATCTCGAGCTTCTTCACGTAACCCTGGGTCACGCCGGTGATCATGTTCGCCACCAGCGTGCGGGACAGGCCGTGCAGGGCCTTGTTCTGACGCTCGTCGTTGGGGCGGGTGACGTTCAGAACGCCGTCCTCACCCTTGGCGATCTCGATCGGCGCCACGACGGTGTGGGTCAGCGAGCCCTTGGGGCCCTTGACCGAAACCGTACGGCCGTCGATGGTGACGTCCACGCCGGCGGGAACCGCGATGGGGAGCTTGCCGATGCGCGACATAGCTGTTTCCTCCGTTCCCTTCCGCTACCAGACGTAGGCGAGGACTTCTCCGCCTACGCCCTTCTTGCCGGCCTGCTGTCCAGTGAGGAGCCCGTGCGACGTGGAGATGATCGCCACGCCGAGGCCGCCCAGCACCTTCGGCAGGTTGGTGGACTTCGCGTACACCCGGAGACCGGGCTTGGAGATCCGCTTGATGCCCGCGATGGAGCGCTCACGGTTCGGGCCGAACTTCAGCTCGAGGACGAGGTTCTTGCCGACCTCGGCGTCCTCGGTCTTCCAGCCCGTGATGAAGCCCTCCTGCTGGAGGATCTCCGCGATGTGCGACTTGATCTTCGAGTGCGGCATCGCCACGGTGTCGTGGTACGCCGAGTTCGCGTTCCGCAGACGCGTAAGCATGTCTGCGATCGGATCAGTCATGGTCATGAATTGGCCTTCGGCCTCTCTCGCCGGGGTTTCCTGGTGCGCCATCCCTCTCCCCGATCCGAGACGGGACGGGTGCGGCGCGGTGGACCTACGGCGTAGTAAGCAAACATGAGCGGGCGTTGCCCGCGTGCGTACGGGCACGGCAGGTGCCCAACCCCGCAAGCCTAAGCCATACGGAGCGGGCCTCCTGCCGTTCCCATTGCTTACCGAGAGCCCTGGGAGTCCGGAATTACCCGGATTACCAGGAGCTCTTGGTCACGCCCGGCAGCTCGCCACGGTGAGCCATCTCACGAAGGCACACGCGGCACAGGCCGAACTTGCGGTACACGGAGTGCGGGCGGCCACAGCGCTGGCAGCGGGTGTAGCCACGCACACCGAACTTGGGCTTGCGAGCAGCCTTCGCGATCAGAGCCTTCTTCGCCATCTCGCTCACGCCTCCTTGAAGGGGAAGCCGAGGTGACGGAGAAGGGCGCGGCCCTCTTCGTCGTTGGTCGCCGTGGTCACCACGGTGATGTCCATACCCCGGGTGCGGTCGATCTTGTCCTGGTCGATCTCGTGGAACATGACCTGCTCCGTGAGACCGAAGGTGTAGTTGCCACGGCCGTCGAACTGCTTGGGGGACAGACCACGGAAGTCGCGGATGCGCGGCAGCGCGAGCGACAGGGTGCGGTCCAGGAACTCCCACATGCGGTCGCCACGGAGCGTGACGTGGGCACCGATCGGCTGGCCCTCACGCAGCTTGAACTGCGCGATGGACTTGCGGGCCTTGGTGACGGCCGGCTTCTGACCGGTGATCGTGGTGAGGTCGCGGATGGCGCCCTCGATCAGCTTGGAGTCGCGGGCTGCGTCGCCCACACCCATGTTGACCACGATCTTGACGAGGCCGGGAACCTGCATGACGTTCTCGTAGGAGAACTGCTCGCGCAGCTTGCCCGCGATCTCCTCGCGGTACTTCGTCTTCAGACGCGGGCTGGTGGTGGTCGTCATCAGATGTCCTCACCCGTCCGCTTGGCAACGCGGATCTTGTTGCCTTCGTCGTCGAAGCGGTAACCGACGCGCGTGACGACCTTGTTGCCGTCCTTCTCCACGACCAGCTGGACGTTGGAGACGTGGACCGGGGCCTCGGTGGTCACGATGCCACCGGCCTGCGAACCACCGGCGGTGGGGCCGGCCTTGGTGTGCTTCTTGACCCGGTTGACACCCTCGACCAGGACACGGTCCTCACGGGGGAAGGCCGCGATGACCTTGCCCTGCTTGCCCTTGTCCTTACCGGTGATGACCTGGACCAGGTCGCCCTTCTTGATCTTCATGCTCACAGCACCTCCGGCGCGAGGGAGATGATCTTCATGAACTTCTTCTCGCGCAGCTCACGGCCCACGGGGCCGAAGATACGGGTGCCGCGAGGGTCGCCGTCGTTCTTCAGAATGACGGCGGCGTTCTCGTCGAAGCGGATGTACGAGCCGTCCGGACGGCGGCGCTCCTTGACGGTGCGAACGATGACCGCCTTGACGACGTCACCCTTCTTCACGTTGCCACCGGGGATCGCGTCCTTGACGGTGGCGACGATGACGTCACCGATGCCCGCGTAGCGGCGGCCCGAGCCGCCGAGCACACGGATGCAGAGGACTTCCTTCGCACCCGTGTTGTCGGCGACACGCAGCCGCGACTCCTGCTGGATCACGTCTATCTCCTGTTTGTCTGCCGGTTCCCCGGGAGCCGCTCAACCGCTTGAGCGGCTCCCGGAGCCTGGCGGAACTGCCCTGCGAGGGATGCCCCGCAGGAACGTACTTTTGGAATTCCCTCGCGGGAATTACCTACTTGGCCTTCTCGAGGATCTCGACGACGCGCCAGTGCTTCGTGGCGGACAGCGGCCGGGTCTCCATCAGGAGGACGCGGTCGCCGACGCCGGCGGCGTTCTGCTCGTCGTGGGCCTTGAGCTTGCTCGTGCTGCGGATGACCTTGCCGTACAGCGCGTGCTTCTTGCGGTCCTCGACGGCGACGACGACGGTCTTGTCCATCTTGTCGCTGACCACGATGCCCTCGCGGGTCTTGCGGTCGCCACGAACCTCGGGGTTGGTCTCAGTCACGTTGTTCTCGCTCATCAGGCGTTCTCCACCGTTTCGATGCCCAGCTCACGCTCGCGCATCAGGGTGTAGATCCGCGCGATGTCCTTGCGGACCGCCTTCAGACGGCCATGGTTCTCGAGCTGCCCCGTCGCCGCCTGGAAGCGGAGGTTGAACAGCTCTTCCTTGGCTTCGCGGAGCTTCGCCAGAAGCTCCTCGTCACCCAGCTCGCGCAGCTCGGACGCCTTGGTACCGGCCGACATCACGCTTCACCTGCCTCGCGCTTGACGATCCGGCACTTCATCGGCAGCTTGTGCGCTGCGCGAGTGAGGGCCTCACGGGCGATCTTCTCGTTGGGGTAGGACAGCTCGAACATGACCCGGCCCGGGTGCACGTTCGCGATCCACCACTCCGGCGAACCCTTACCGGAACCCATGCGGGTCTCGGCAGGCTTCTTCGTGAGCGGGCGGTCCGGGTAGATGTTGATCCAGACCTTGCCACCACGCTTGATGTGGCGGGTCATCGCGATACGGGCCGCCTCGATCTGGCGGTTGGTCACGTACGCCGGCGTGAGGGCCTGGATGCCGTACTCGCCGAACGCGACCGTCGTACCGCCCTTGGCCTGGCCACGGCGCTTCGGGTGGTGCTGCTTGCGGTGCTTGACCCTACGGGGGATCAGCATGTCGGTCAGGCCTCCGTTCCGGTGCTCTCAGCCGGAGCGGCAGCCGGAGCCTCGGCCTTGGGGGCCTCGGCAGCGGGAGCCTGCTGCGGCTTGCGGCCGCGACCGCCACGCTCGCCACCGCGGCCACCACGGGCCGGGCGGTCGGCGCCGCCGCCACCACGGGCCGGGCGGTTGCCGGCGCGGGCAGCGGCGTTCTCGGCGCGGACCTCGGCGATGTTCTTGACGTCGCCCTTGTAGATCCAGACCTTCACACCGATGCGGCCGAAGGTCGTCTTGGCCTCGAAGAAGCCGTAGTCCACGTTCGCGCGGAGCGTGTGCAGGGGCACACGGCCCTCGCGGTAGAACTCCGAGCGGGACATCTCGGCGCCACCGAGGCGGCCACCGCACTGGATCTTGATGCCCTTGGCGCCGGCCTTCATCGTGCCCTGCATGCTCTTGCGCATGGCACGACGGAAGGAGACGCGGGAGGAGAGCTGCTCGGCGACGGCCTGGGCCACCAGCTGAGCGTCCGTCTCCGGGCTCTTGACCTCGAGGATGTTCAGCTGGACCTGCTTGCCGGTCAGCTTCTCCAGGTCACCGCGGATGCGGTCGGCCTCGGCGCCGCGGCGGCCGATGACGATGCCGGGACGGGCGGTGTGGATGTCCACACGCACGCGGTCACGGGTGCGCTCGATCTCCACCTTCGAGATGCCGGCGCGCTCCATGCCGGACGTCATCATCCGACGGATGGCGACGTCTTCCTTGACGTAGTCCTTGTACAGCTTGTCGGCGTACCAACGCGACTTGAAGTCGGTGGTGATGCCGAGCCGGAACCCATGCGGGTTAACCTTCTGGCCCATTACCGGGTTCCTTCCTTGCTGCTGACGACCACGGTGATGTGGCTGGTCCGCTTGCGGATCCGGTAGGCGCGGCCCTGGGCACGCGGACGGAACCGCTTCAGGGTCGGGCCCTCGTCGACGTACGCCTCGGAAATGACGAGGCTGCCGGCGTCGGTGTGGTCGTAGTTGTGCGCGGCGTTGGCGATGGCGCTGTCCAGCACCTTGCCGACCGGCACGCTCGCGGCCTGCGGGGCGAAACGCAGGACCGCCTGAGCCTCCGTGGCATTCATGCCACGGATGAGGTCCACCACGCGGCGGGCCTTCATGGGCGTGACGCGGATGTACCGCGCCTGGGCCCTGGCTTCCATGGTTGTCCCTTCAGTGTCTGTCATGGTCGATTGCACCCCGCCGACTAGCGGCGCTTCGACTTCCGGTCGTCCTTGACGTGGCCCCGGAAGGTGCGGGTCGGCGAGAACTCGCCGAGCTTGTGGCCGACCATCGACTCGGTGACAAACACCGGGATGTGGGTCTTGCCGTTGTGCACCGCGATCGTGTGGCCCAGCATCGCCGGGACGATCATCGAGCGACGGGACCAGGTCTTGATGACGTTCTTGGTACCGGCTTCGTTCTGGACGTCCACCTTCTTGATCAGGTGGTCGTCGACGAAGGGTCCCTTCTTCAAGCTACGAGGCATCTCAACCCGTCCTTAGCGCTTCTTGTTCGTCTTGCGGCGGCGGACGATGTACTTGTTCGACGCCTTCTTGGGCGAACGAGTACGGCCTTCCTTCTTGCCCCAGGGGGACACGGGGTGACGGCCACCGGAGGTCCGGCCCTCACCACCACCGTGCGGGTGGTCGACCGGGTTCATCACGACACCACGGACGGTCGGGCGGACGCCCAGCCACCGCTTACGGCCGGCCTTGCCCCAGTTGATGTTGCTCTGCTCGGCGTTGCCGACCTCGCCGACCGTGGCGCGGCAGCGCTGGTCGACCAGGCGGATCTCTCCGGACGGCATGCGGAGGTGGGCCATCGTGCCCTCCTTCGCGAGCAGCTGCACGGAGGCACCGGCGGAGCGGGCGAACTTGGCACCGCCACCGGGACGGAGCTCGATCGCGTGGATCGTGGTACCGACCGGGATGTTGCGGAGGGCCAGGTTGTTGCCCGGCTTGATGTCGGCCCCGGGGCCGTTCTCGACGCGGTCGCCCTGCTGCAGGTTGCGCGGGGCGAGGATGTAGCGCTTCTCGCCGTCGGCGTAGTGCAGCAGCGCGATGCGCGCGGTGCGGTTGGGGTCGTACTCGATGTGCGCGACCTTCGCCGGCACGCCGTCCTTGTCGTGACGACGGAAGTCGATCACGCGGTAGGCGCGCTTGTGGCCACCACCCTGGTGGCGCACGGTCACACGACCGGAATTGTTACGGCCGCCCTTGCTGTGCAGGGGACGGACCAGCGACTTCTCCGGCGTGGACCGCGTGACCTCGACGAAGTCGGCGACGCTGGAGCCACGACGGCCCGGAGTCGTCGGCTTGTACTTGCGGATACCCATTGTCTCTCAGTCCTCGGAAGTGATCCCGAAATCTGGACGATCCCGACCGCTTACGCGGTCGGACCGCCGAAGATGTCGATACGGTCGCCCTCGGCGAGGGTCACGATCGCGCGCTTGGTCGCCGCACGCTGACCGAAGCCGGTCTTGGTGCGCTTGCGCTTGCCGATGCGGTTGATCGTGTTGACCCCGGTGACCTTGACCTCGAAGACCGCCTGGACGGCCTGCTTGATCTGGGTCTTGTTCGCGTTGGGGTCGACGATGAACGTGTACTTGTTCTCGTCGATGAGCGCGTAGCTCTTCTCCGACACGACCGGCTTCAGCAGGACGTCACGGTGGTCCGTGTACGCCTTGCTCGCCGGGGTGACGACGGTGTTCTTGCCTTCGGCCTCGTGGCGGCGCGCCTTGGCGACGCGTACGGCCTTGGCCTTCTTGGCCGCCTTGGAGGCGATGGAGGGGTGACGGGCAGCCATCAGACCTCGCTCCCTTCGTTGTCGTTGGCCTTGTTCGGGCCGGCGACGAAGGACTCGAAAGCGGCCTTGGTGAAGACCACGTCGTCCGAGACGAGAACGTCGTACGTGTTCAGCTGGCCCGGCTCCAGAATGTGGATCTGGGGCAGGTTGCGGGCGGACAGCCACGCGGCCTCGTCGGCGCGGTCGACGACCAGGAGCAGGTTCTTGCGCTCCGAGATCTTGCCGAACAGCGTCCGAGCGGCCTTCGTGGAGGGCGTCTCACCCTCGATCACGCCGGTGACGACGTGAATGCGGTTGTGGCGGGCCCGGTCGGTGAGGGCGTGGCGCAGGGCCGCGGCCTTCATCTTCTTCGGGGTCCGCTGCGAGTAGTCACGCGGCTGCGGGCCGTGGACGACGCCACCGCCGGCGAACTGCGGGGCGCGGGTCGAGCCCTGACGGGCGCGGCCGGTGCCCTTCTGGCGGTACGGCTTGCGGCCGCCACCACGGACCTCACCGCGACGCTTGGTCTTGTGCGTGCCCTGGCGGGCAGCGGCGTTCTGCGCGACGACGACCTGGTGGATCAGCGGAATGCTGATCTTCTCCACGCCGAAGATCTCCGCGGGGAGCTCGACGCTTCCGGTCTTCTCGCCGGCAGGCGAAAGGATGTCAACAGTGCTCATCGGTTACCTCAGGCCCCCTTGGCCGCGGTGCGGACCAGGACGAGGCCGCCGTTCGGACCGGGAACCGCGCCCTTGATGAGCAGCAGACCCTTCTCCGCGTCAACGGCGTGGACGGTCAGGTTCTGGGTGGTGACCCGCTCGTTGCCCATGCGACCCGCCATGCGGAGGCCCTTGAACACGCGGCCCGGGGTGGCGCAGCCACCGATGGAGCCCGGCGAGCGGTGCTTGCGCTGGGTGCCGTGACCGGCGCCGAGGCCCTTGAAGTTGTGACGCTTCATGACACCGGCGAAGCCCTTGCCCTTGCTCTTGCCGGTGACGTCGACCTTCACGCCGGACTCGAAGACCTCGGCGGTGACTTCCTGGCCGAGCGTGTACTCGGCGGCGTCGGCCGTGCGGATCTCGACGAGGTGACGACGGGGGGTGACGTCGGCCTTGGCGAAGTGGCCCTTGAGGGGCTTGTTCACCTTGCGCGGGTCGATCTCGCCGAAGGCGATCTGGACCGACTCGTAGCCGTCGACGTCGTTCGTACGGACCTGGGTGACGACGTTGGGGCCGGCCTTGACGACGGTGACCGGAACAACACGGTTGTTCTCGTCCCACACCTGCGTCATGCCGAGCTTCTCGCCCAGGATGCCCTTGATCTGCTTGGTCATCTTCAGATCACCGCCCTCAGAGCTTGATCTCGATGTCGACACCGGCCGGGAGGTCGAGTCGCATCAGAGAGTCAACGGTCTTGGGGGTCGGGTCGAGGATGTCGATCAGGCGCTTGTGCGTGCGCATCTCGAAGTGCTCGCGCGAGTCCTTGTACTTGTGCGGCGACTTGATGACGCAGTACACGTTCTTCTCAGTGGGCAGCGGCACCGGGCCCGCGACCGACGCACCAGTGCGAGTCACCGTCTCGACGATCTTCTTCGCCGAAGAGTCGATGACCTCGTGGTCGTAGGCCTTGAGCCGGATGCGGATCTTCTGTCCCGCCATGGCTACTCCGTAGTCCTGTCTCTCTTTACGCTCTGGAACCCGGCGTTCCAGGTCTCGTCCTCCGACCCACGCGGTCGGGCGTGTCGCACTCCCGCTGACATGAATGTCCCCTGTTCGAACATCCCTGCGGGATTGACACGGCCCTACCAGAACCGCGGACCGGGGGCGAAAGGCCCACCGGGTGCCTGGCCTGCGCTGCACATACGCTTCCCGAAAGATTCCCGTACGTCCGCCCCTCATCAGGGACGACGAGTACTGTGGGACTCGCTTCCGGTCCTCCCGACGGGAGGCGCGCAGCATCAACACTCGACCGAGCAACTCCGACAGTTTGCCATACGGGGGCCGGGGCTGGCCAATCGGGCGGAAGAGATTACCCCGCGAGTGACCTGAATCAAACGCGGAAGCGCCCGTAGCCCGGCCCGCTGGCGTGATGCCCCGCCGGACAACTCGTGGATCCATTGGCTGCCGGACCGTTCTCCCCTCGGGTGATCTCACCGGGTTGCGGCACGCAGCTGGGGACGAACAGGGCGGACCGCCCCCACGGATCACGAATGCCGAGAGGGCCCATCATGGTCGGAGTGAGACCGGGGACCAGCCGTGAGCATGTCGCCGAACCAGCACGTCTGAGGGATCCGGTCGGCGCGGTCGAAGAGCTGTTGTGGAATGCCCTCGACGGCGTATGCGTCGTCGTCACCCTGGAACGCAATGACCTTGGCGGCGTGGACCGTGTCCGGATTCAGGACGACGGCTACGGCATGTCCGCCGAGGACTGCGAAGAATACTTTCGCCACCTACCTGGAGAAGTACCCGGACGTCTGTATCGAGTACGACGGCCGTGCCCTCGACCCCGCGGCGGAACAGCTGCACGCCGGCGACTACCTCCTCGACGCGCCCTCCAGCAGGAGCGATGGGCCCGCGAGGCTCAGAGTCGTCGAGTGGCGCAGGCCGGTCCCCCGGGCCCTCTTTCTGTGTGACGCCGAGGGCATGTCCCGTGCGTCAGCCCCGCGGTCCTCAGTCCACGAACCGGAACGTCGACGTGATCGCGTCGAAGATGTCGAAGAAGGAGTCCGCGAGGTCGAGAACCTGGCTGCTGCCGGCGACCAGGGCGACCTTGCCCTCCTGGCCGGGCACGGGGACGAAGGTCTGCATCAGTACGGCGCGGACGGTCCGGTTGAGCTCGTCGCCCGGGACGGGGATGTCCTCGATGCCGTACGTCCGCGCGGCCGGGCCCACGCCGGGGATGTCGACGGTGGTGACCTTGCGCCAGGAGTCGCCCGCCCTCTTCGCCTCCTTCACGGCGAGCTGGGCGACCACGGCGGCCGGGTCGGTGGGCAGCGGGTCGCCCTTGCTCGTCCGGCCGCCGACCAGGGACACCGTCACCGAGCCGGTGATGGGGGTGTCGCCGCCGAAGCTCTCCGCCATGCAGCCGCAGTACAGCGCGCCGGACTTCCAGGCGTCCGCGGCGGCCTTCCGCAGGAAGGAGATGTACGTGTCCCGGTGCGGGGACAGCTCCGGGTGCTCGCGCAGTCGTTCGTTCACCATCCGGTGGATGGAGTCGTCGCGCGACTCCGGCCGCACGTCGAACTCCCACCACGACTCCGGCACCTTGATCCGGAAACCGCCCCGTTCGACGGTCAGCGCCTCCATGTAGCGGGCCATGACGCCGGTGTCCCCCTTCGGTCGATGACTCGATCATCTGTTCCGCCATCGTCCCACTGGGCGACACCGCCTCGTTCAACCGGGCGGCTTTCCTCAGCCCGTCTTGGCCACCGTGAGGAGTACCGCCGCGTCCTCCAGGGCCTCCAGGCCGTGGCGGGCGGGAGGGATGACGACGAGGTCGCCGGTGCGGCCCTCCCACTCGGTGTCGCCGCTGGTGAGGCGGACGCGGCCGCGCAGGACCAGCAGGGTGGCCTCGCCGGGGCTGTCGTGGTCGGCGAGGGACGTGCCGGCGGTCAGCGCGAGGAGGGTCTGGCGCAGGGTGTGCTCGTGGCCGCCGTGGACGGTGGTGGCACTGCGGCCGTTGGAGGCGGCGGCGCGTTCCAGGTGCTCGCGGGCGAGGGCGTCGAGGGAGAGCTTCTGCATGGCATCGAGCTTTCCCGAGGGGCCTCGCGGTCACCAGGGCCATGTGGGCTACATCGTGGCGTCCGTGGGGCCCGTGGTGTCCGCCACGTCCACTCGTGGTGCCGTACCGCTGTCGGTGCCCTCCGCGATACTGGCGCGGTGCCGCCGACACCGCCGCCCCCGCAGCCCATAACGCCCGACCCGCCGGAGGCGATCGCGCGTCCGCTGCTCACCCAGTCGTGGCTGGACCTGACGTTCGTCCACTGGGCGGTGGACCCGGCCGACGTGGCCCCGCTGCTGCCGCCGGGCACCGTGCCGGACACGCTGGACGGTGTCACGTACGTCGGTCTCGTCGCGTTCCGGATGCACCGGGTGGGGTGGCTGCGCCTGCCGGGCGTCCCTTATCTCGGCGACTTCCCGGAGACCAACGTCCGCCTCTACTCGGTGGACGCGCACGGGCGGCGCGGGGTCGTCTTCCTGTCCTTGGACGCCTCCCGGCTGATCCCGGTGGCGGTCGGCCGCCTCGGGTTCCGGATGCCGTACCTCTGGTCCCGGATGAGCGTCGACCATCTCGACGGCGGCACGGTGACGTACACCGCTTCCCGGCGCTGGCCCGGACCGCGGGGCGCCGGCGGCCGTATCACCGTGCGCAGGGGCGAGCGGATCGAGGAGCCGACCGGGCTGGAGCACTTCCTCACCGCCCGCTGGGGCATGCACGGCGCCTTCTTCGGGCGGTCGATGTACCTGCCCAACGCGCATCCGCGCTGGCCCCTGCACCGGGCCGAGCTGCTGGAGTGCGAGGAGGACCTGGTCACCGCGGCCGGTCTGCCGAGGCCGGCCGGGGAGCCGGTGAGCGTGCTGTACTCACCGGGCGTCCCCGCCCGCTTCGGACGGCCGGCCCGTCCGGCCGGCATCCCCACTCCGTGACGGCGTGACGGTGTGACGACGGGGGCGCCGTAGCGCTCGGCGGTTTCGTGGCAGGTGGTGTGGATGCCGGTCAGGATGTCTGCGGCCTCCGGGCTCGTCAGGCGCCGCCGTTCAGCATCGCAGCCGTGAGGACGTTGCCGGCGACGCCCCAGCCGCCATCGGGGACCTCGTCGACGAGGACGACGGTGGTGGGGCGGGCCCGCTCCCCGTAGATCTCCGCGTAGAGGTCGGTGGTGCGTTCGACGAGCTTCTTCTTGTCCTCGGCGGTGAGGGTGCCCGCGGGAACCTTGAACTGGGCGAAAGGCATGGGTGTCTCCTGACAAGGGGGTACTGGTGGGTTTGCCGTCGTGCCGTCGTGCCGTCGTGCCGTCGTCAGACCATGCCGCCGTTGGCGCGCAGGACCTGGCCGTTCACCCAGTGCCCGGCGGGGCTGCCGAGGAAGGCGACCACGGCGGCGATGTCGTCCGGTGTGCCCAGTCGCTCCAGCGGCGGCGTCTTGGCCAACTGGTCGATCTGCTCGGGGCTCTTGCCCGTGAGGAACAGGTCCGTGGCCGTCGGGCCGGGGGCCACGGTGTTCACGGTGACGTCCCGGCCGCGCAGCTCACGGGCCAGGATCAGCGTCATCGCCTCCACTGCGCCCTTGCTCGCCGCGTACGCACCGTAGGCGGGGAACTGCGTGCCCACCACGGAGGTCGAGAACCCCACGAACGAGCCTCCCGCCCGCACGCGCCGCGCGGCCTGCTGGGCGACCACGAAGGTGCCTCGGATGTTGGTGCGGTGCATGGCGTCGAGCGCCGCCAGGTCCAGGTCGGCGATGGGCGACAGGGTCATCCGCCCGGCCGCGTTCACGACCACGTCGACACCTCCGAACTCCGCCTCCGCCCGGTCGAACAGCGCGGCAACCTCCTTCTCCTCCGCCACGTCCGCCTGTACGGCGATCGCCCGCCCGCCGGCCTCGGTGATCGCCGCCACCGTCTCGTCGGCGGCCGAGGCGTCGCGGGCGTAGTTCACGACGACGGCCAGGCCGTCCTCGGCGAGCTTCCGTGAGACCGCCCGGCCGATACCGCGGGATCCGCCGGTGACGACGGCGACCCGTGCGGCCTCCGGTGCGGGGGTGTGCTGGTGCTTGTTGTCCGTGGTCATGCCTCCACGATGCGCCGGGTCGGCCGGCGCATCCAGGGGATGGCATCCCCTGGGTCACCGGCCCCGCCGGGCGCAAGATGGAGGGCATGAGCGCTGTGAAGTACGCGGAGCTGGGGGCGTTCCTACGTTCGCGGCGCGGGCGCATCCGCCCGGCCGACGTCGGACTCCCGGCCGGACCACGCCGCCGGGTGCCGGGGCTGCGCCGTGAGGAGGTCGCCCAGCTCTCCGGGGCGTCCGTGGACTACTACAACGAGCTGGAGCGCGGCGCCGGGTCCCAGCCGTCCGAGCAGATGATCGCCGCGCTGGCGAGGGCACTGCGGCTGTCCGTCGACGAGCGGGACTACCTGTACCGGCTCGCGGACCGGCCGGTGCCCGTGCAGGGCGGGCCCGCCTCGCACGTGCACCCCGGCATGCTCGACCTGCTCGACCGCATGACCTCGACGCCCGCGCAGGTGATCACCGACCTGCACGTCACCCTCGTACAGAATCCGCCGGCGGTCGCGCTGCTCGGCGACCAGTCCGGTCTGCGGGGGGCCCGGGCCAGCTTCGTCCACCGGTGGTTCACCGAGCCGGAGGCGCGGAGCCTGTACCCCGAGGCCGACCACCGGAGGCAGTCCCGCTCCTTCGTCGCGGATCTGCGGGCCGCCGCCGCGAGGCGGGACCCGAAGGACGCCGAGGTCGGGACGATGATCCGTACGCTGCTCGACGTCTCACCGGAATTCGCCGCGCTGTGGGCCGACCATGACGTGGCCTTCCGGCGGGACGACCGGAAACGGCTCAACCACGCCACGCTGGGTCTGATCGAGGTCAACTGTCTGAACCTGTTCAGCGAGGACGGGCGTCAGCGGCTGCTCTGGTTCACCCCGGCCGTCGGGACGGACAGCGCGGGGTTGCTGGATCTGCTGGCGGTGGTCGGGACGCAGGAGGTCGTCGAGTCGTCGGGCTGACGCCCTCGCCGGGTGTCGGTTCCTGATCGTCCAGGCCATCGATCGCCGAGGGTGACGACGCCTCACGGCTCAGGTCACACGCCCCCGGCGTTCCGTATCCGTGCGAACGACGTGTCCAGTCCTCTGCGGGGCGGGCCGGAGCCGGCCCGCAGGGCCGAGGCGAGCGGAGTCGCGGGGGGGGGGGGGGGGGGGGGGGGGGGGGGGCGGCCCCCCCCCCCCCCCCCCCCCGCGGGGCCCGTCAGAATCCCCGAAGTTCCCGGATTCCGCGGCGCCTCCTTCCCCGGTCCGCAGCCCCAGTTGCGCCGACGGGTCACCGAGCGCGCGGGCCAGGGCCTCCTGCAGACGCCGCAGACCGGGGCCGGCGGCTGCCTCCGTGACCAGGTCGGCGATGGCGGCGCGACGCAGCCGCATCCGCAGCAGCCCGGCGAGGAACGCGAAGGGTACGGCGATCTGGCTCAGGTCGGAGGGCAGGGCCAGAGCGGTCGCGGCGGGGCCCAGCGCGCCGGGCGTCAAAACGTAGAGCATTTCCCAGCCGATGAACGCGACGGCCACGGCGACCGCGATCCAGACGGGTATCAGCGCGCGACGGCGCGCCGGTCCGCCGCCGCGCCAGCGGCTTACGAGCCGGGCGACGCAGAGCGCGGTGAGCACCACGCCCAGCCACCGGTATCCGAGGTCGACATCGGCGAAGAGGCCCGGGTCGGAGTGGAGCAGCAGCGCGTTCGGACCACAGGTGCGGCAGTTGAGGTAGCTGGCCGTGCCGGCGGCCGCCGGATCGTAGAGGAGCGTGCGGATCAGCCCGCCCACGCCGACGAGGAGGTAGCCGGCGGAGACGATGCACCGGTCCGAAGCCGTCGTCAGGCGCCCTTCGGGATAAGCCAGGAGGAGATGGGCGAGGACAGCCAGATTCAATGCCTCCGTCCAGGCGCCGAGGGCGAAGAGGACCGGTACGGCCGTGCCCTGCAGATTGCCCAGGAACCAGGTCAGTCCCTCGGCGAGCATCAGCGGGCCGGTGCCGTTGGCCGGTCTGCGCCACCAGGCGACGAGCCCGGCAGCGGCGTAGGACCAGCCCACTGCCAGGTCCCGCAGCACATCGGTCCAGGAGGCCCCTGTTCTCCCGTAGGCCCAGGCTCCGCAGCACCCCACCGCCAGAGCCGCCACCACGCCGGCGGGCAGCTGCCACCAATGCCGCTCCGCCGGCGTCACGGCCATCGCTGCCACCGCCGCCAAAGGCCCTCCCCCGCACCCGTCGTCCGGAGCTCCGCGCCCCACTCCGGCCGATGACAGAGCGACCATACGAACCTGAGCGTCGGCACGCCAAACAGGAGCGGAAGCATCCGGACACCGGTGCCGTGACACCCCCGGTGACGGCCGCGATGCGCGACGGACGGCTGGATGTGTCGCGTCGGGTGGCCGGTTCCCGCCTCAGGGCCTGCCCCGATGTCCGCCCGGGCGGTGGTGCGTACGTTGTGCCTGTCGCGATGACCCGGGCCGTACCCAGGCCGTACCCGGGCCCTGTGCGGGCCCGGAAGCCGAACGGGCATCGATCGTCCTGCATACACGAAGGGAGACAGTGCGTGAAACGCCTTTTGCTGGGAGTCGCCGTGGTCGGCCTCGTCCTCGGAGCCTCTGTTCCTGCACAGGCCCACGACACAGACGACTGGATCAAGATCAGCGGCTGGAGCGGTCTGTCCAACAGCCGTGCCACGGGCTGGGTCAGCTATCCCGCCAGCGGTGAACAGGCCGACGGGTGGGGCAGGGTCGACTGGAGCGGCGGGAACGTCGAGGTCCACGCGGGCGCCAGGGACCTGGTCAACGACGGCTGGTGCGCCGTCACCGAGGTGCGGTACAAGGTCAAGACCGGCGGTTCCTGGGCCGACCACTGGCACTATCGCTCGCCGGCGGTGGACTGCGACATAGACGACGGCCAGGTGATCTCGTCCTACTACAAGTCCCGGTACCCGACGAAGGACGTCCACTTCCGGGTCTGCCTGGGCTGGCGGGACGGCACCACCTTCCAGTGCTCGGGCTGGAAGTGAGCACGGGCCGGCGGCGTCGGGGGTGATGTCCGGGGATGCCGACGGTCGGGCCGATCCGGCTGAGGTCGTTTCCACTGCACCGGATCACCGGCTTCGTCGGTACCGGCACCCGCGTGGCTGTGACGTCGTTGCCGACGTCACAGCCACCCGTACCGGATCGGCGACAGGGACCTGCCGGGCTACGGCCACGGCACGCACGGCGGCAGCCAGGAAGGTGCCCCGTACCGCACGTGGCCGCAGCCGCTCGCCCGTTCCGGTCGTGATACGGCCGGCCCACCGGGGCACGTCGACCGCGTCCCGCTCGCCCTTGTCATCGACATGACGGCCCGGTCGGTACGCCCATACAAGCAGACCGGTGTCGGCGGGCCCGCGCGGACAAGGCCCGGGCAAGTGCTGCGTCGGCGGCGAATGCGTCGGCGAAAGCACACTGCTGCAGCGCCCGATTACCGGTGAGGTGCTTGCTTTCGGCAGGATGGGGGCATGACCGAGATCCGCACACCCCGTCTTCTCCTCCGCAGCTGGCACGACGACGACCTCGCACCGATGGCGGACATCAACGCGGACCCACAGGTCATGCACTGGATCGACGACGGCTCGGTGCGCGACCTGGACCACACGGCCGGGGACATCGAGCGGTGGGAGGAGGAGTGGGACGAGGAGGGCTTCGGACTCTTCGCCGTCGAGCTGCTGGCTTCGGGCGAACTGATCGGTTTCGCGGGGCTGTCCGTGCCCGAGTTCCTGCCGGAGGTGATGCCCGCCGTGGCGATCAGCTGGCGGCTCGGCTCACAGTTCTGGGGCCAGGGGTACGCGTCCGAAGCCACGCACGCCACGCTGGAGTTCGCGCTCCAGGACCGCGGCCTGGACCGCGTCATCAGCATCAACCGGGTGGGGGACGACGCCTCCGAGAACGTCGTCCGCAAGCTCGGCATGGTGTCCGAGCGGGAGACGGCACATCCGGTGTACGGCTACCCACTGCATGTTCACACCATCGATCTCACCGAGTTCCAGGCGTGAACCGGCCGAGCCGCCGATCACCGCACGACAGCCGGCCACTGTCCCTACGTCCCTGAGCGCATCGATCGCGGCGGTGCGGACACCGAGGGAGGGATTGTCGTAGCCGACACGGTGGCCGACTCCGGTGACGTCGCCCGGATCGTCGTCGCAGGTGCCAGCGCGGGCGGCGGCCTCGCGGCCGGTGTCACCCTGTTGGCCCGCGACCTCGGCACCCCGGCGATCGCCGCGCAGATGCTGATCTGCCCCATGCTCGACCACCGCAACACCAGCACTTCCAGCCGTCAGTGCTCCGGCGGCCCGGCGTCTGGACCCGCGAGATGAACGAGTTCGGATGGCGCGCCGTCCTCGGCGACAGCACCGACGAGGAGGTGTCCGAGTACGTCTCGCCGGCATTGGCCGAGGATCTCTCGGGCCTGCCGACCACCTACGTCGACACCGGCTCCGCCGAAGTCTTCCGTGACGAGGACGCCGACTACGCCACCCGCGTCTGGGCGGCCGGCGGCCAGGCCGGGCTTCACGTCTGGGCCGGCGGCTTCCATGGGTTCGACGCCTTGTACCCGCAAGCGCACATCTCGGCCACAGCCCGCCGGACCCGTACCGACTGGCTCGCCCGGCTTCTGTCCCCGAACTGCGCCGCACAACGCCGCTGACGCCTCAGGAGGCCACCGCGACCGGCGCTCAGTATGCCGCCGTGCGCAGGGGATGACCGGTTCCTTGCACGCCTGGGCTTCCGACACGACTGGACGACGAACTGCGTCGCCTCGGCGTCCCTGCCGAGTGGTTGCCAGGCACGTTCCTGTACGCCGGCCCGCCGGAGAGTGTCCCCTTCCATATTCCGCACCCCGTCGACGGCTCCCCGGAGATAGGCCGACTCCCGTTGGCTCAGGCCAAACCGGCGGCGGACGCCTACCGCGCGGTCTTGGACCGGGTGCCCGGCGACTTCACCTATGAGCTGGAGCAGCTCGCCTCGAACCTCCAAACGGAGCACGACGAATGGCAGACCGCCCTGAAGTACGGATGGAAGATGGATACGATTTTCTTCTCGATCAGGGGCTGAACCGAGGGGCGTGCCCCGGTCTCAGACCTGGACGATCGATTCCAAGGGGCTCACCGGGTCTTCCTCGTCCTGTCCTGGCAGGGTGAAGAGCCAGGTCGGTGGGGTGGTGCGACGAGACAGGGCTCTTGGTCGTTGCGGTGGCGTTCTCCGCATACCCGCGCAACGCCCAAGGAGCCTCGCTCGGCACCGAGGGCCTGTGCCCGTGTCACCTCGTCGCGCTCGGCCTCCAGCGCGGCAGACAACGGGATCCAGGAATTCTGCGGCTTTCCCATCGTCCCGGCGGCCGGTCGCACTTCGCGGAGCTGAAGGCCGGCCCGGGGGCGCCGGATCTGGAGAGCCTGCTGGCAGAGGTGAACAAGCTTCAGCGGCCGACGTTCATGGCGGTCTGCTCGAGTCCACCGATGCCCCGGCGTGTCCGGTCTGCGCCTCGCCCACGACGGTGGCGGTGACCATGTCGGTGGCGAATCCCGCGCCGGTAACCGCCCACGTGCCGACCGCGCCGAGCTGGGACAGACCCGCTATGCCAAGGACGACGAGGACCGTACCGAGGGTCGCGGTGCGGCGTGGGCTGTACCGGCGCGGCACGGCGCCGGCGACGGGCGCGCCGAGGACCATGAGTGCGGTCAGCGGGAGTACCCTCAGGCCGCTGGCAAGCGGGTCGAGCCCGAGTACCGTCCTGGAAAAGGAATGTGGTCACGAACAGCGCGCCGAACATACCGCCGGTGGCGAACAGCAGGATCGCTACCGATGCCTTCACCGGTACGGACCGCGGTGCACTGGATCGGGAGCTCGCGGACCCGCGCGCTCCCTCGTCATCCGGCACGGCGGGCCCTCCGGGCTTTCAGGCGTGGCCCTCGCCGTAGAAGCGGACGTGGTCGACGGTCATCGTCGCGGGGGACGGCGTCGAGGCGTCGGGCGGACCCGGCCAGTCGCCTCCGACGGCGACGTTGAGCAGCAGGTGCATGTCCTGTTCGAAGACCCAGTCGCGCGGTGAGGGGAGCTTCGACGGGGTCAGGGTGAAGTACGGCTTTCCGTCGACGGACCAGGTGATGCGGTGCGGCTGCTTGTCGACGGCGTAGGTGTGGAAGGCCGCCGAGGCGTCGGCGGTCAGGGTGGCGGCTTCGCCGATCCCGTTCTCGTTGTAGTAGGTCGGTCCGTGGGCGGTGCCGTACACCGTCCGCGGTTCTCCGCCGACCACTTCGCAGATGTCGATCTCACCCTGCCCGGGCCATTCGACTCCGTTGTCGCCCAACATCCAGATCGCGGGCAGCAGCCCCGTGCCCGTGGGCATCTTCGCGCGGATCTCCGCCCGTCCACGGGTCAGTGCGACCTTTCCCTCCGTGGTCAGGCGGGCCGACGTCCAGGGGCAGGACTTCTCGGTGAAACAAGGGAGTTCGGTCCCTGGTGGAGCCGGACGCGCCGAGACCTCGAGGTGACCCGCGCCGTCAAGGGCGGAGTTGGCCGCGTCGTCCGTGTAGTACTGCAACTCGTTGTTGCCCCACCCCTCGGCCTCCCGGTTCCCGGTCTCGGTGTTCCAGGACCTCTCCGACGGGCGGGTTCCCGCCGCTCCGTCGAACTCGGCCTGCCAGAAGGGCTTCTCTCCGGCCGGCGCCGGGCGGTGCGTCTTTGTCGGAGCCGTGCCGCAGGCACCCAGCAGGCCGCCCAGGGCCAGTACGAGTGCCAGGCCGGTCCGTCGGTTCACCGCGCTGCTCCTGTGTAAGCCCTCACCGGAAAAGTGCACATTACATGAATCTTACAAAAGGTCTCGTGCACCTGGCCGGGCGGGACGGCGACGCGGCCGTGACCGCCCACGGCCTCACGGAACGACACCGGCCGAGGCGTCCGCTGGTGGACCGGCACCTGCACCACCTGCCGACAGCCCCTTCCGTTCCGTCCAGGCCCTGACCGACCTGACCGACCTGGACCGCGCCAACGACAGTGTGCTGTCCGAACGGCTGCTCGCACAGTGCGGGCGGCCCCTCGCCGAGCGGTGGACCCGCCACGGACATTGCCGCCGGGTCCAGGTCGTCCCTTTCGGATCCTGCCGGTTGAATTCGCGGAGGCCGGTGCCGTGCCCCGCAAGGCGGAGGGAAGCGCCCCCGCGGGGTGGCGCCCGGGTCGAGGCCGATGTCACCGGGTTCGCCGAGAAGGGCGACGTGCTCGAACGTCTCGCTCAGCGTGGCTGCTTCGGCACGTGCGAAGGCCAGATCACCGTGGTCGATGAGGTTGGCGACGTACAGGCCGTCCTCGTCGAGCACTCTCCGCACATCGGTCATCGCTTCCACCGTGGTGAGGTGCCACGGGACGCTGACGCTGCCGAAGGCGTCGCCGACGACGAGGTCGCGGCTGCCGGTGCCGAGTCGCCGCAGGCCCAGGCGGCCGTCCTCAGCGCGTACGTCGATACCCTGCTCCGGCCTCAGACCGAGTCGGTCGTGATCGATGCGCACGACCCCACTGTCGATCTCTGACACAAGGCTGCGCGTTCCGGGGCGCGTGGCCGCGAGGTAACGGGGCAGGGTGAGCCCGCCGCCGCCCAGGTGGTGGGCGGCGAGTGGCTCCCCTTCGGGGAAGACGGCATCGACCACCGACGCGATGGCACGCACGTATCGGAACTTCAGGAACGTCGGGTCGTTGATGTCGACGTAGGAATGTCGCACACCGTCCAGGACAAGTGTGCGGCCGCTGTCCCGGTCGGGGTCGGCGACAACCCGTGCACAGTGGTACCTGGTCTCGACGTCGCAGCCGCCCGGCGCGACCATGGTGGCGAGGCCGCCGGCAACGACCACCAGCGTCAGGGCGGGGGGCCGCTCCATCTGCGCATCCGCCATTCGACCAGCGCCGAGCCGACCATCAGCAGTGTTCCCAGACCCATCAGGATGCCGCTGACCGGTAACCGGGACATGAGGACGAAACCGGTCAGAACGGTTCCGACGCCGGACAGCCGGCCGACGACCGTTCCGGTTTCGGCAAGGCTGGTGAGGCGGAGCTTGGTCACCATGGGCGTCACCGCGGACAGCAGAACGCCCGGCACGAGGATGGTCAGCGACGCGATCAACAAGAGCACTGCGGGTGCCCACTCCGCAGCGCTGCGCAGCACGGCAGGGGTGAGCGCCACGACCGCTCCCGACACTCCCAGCGAAGGCCCCAGGAGCCGACGCGGATCGACCTGATCGGCTGTGCGCCCACCCAGCCATGAGCCCAGAGCGATCGCGGTGAGGGCGATGCCGATCACCACGGTGCTGGTCTCGAGAGTGAGGCCGAGGTAAGGAGCCAGCAGTCGCAAGGCAACGATCTCGACCACCAGGACTGCGGCCGAGGACCCGAACACGAGCACGGCGGCACCACGCGGACCCGGGCCGTGGTTGCGAGGCGTGCCCTCGGCAACGGGCGAGGAAGGCGATCCGGTCACGGGCGACATCCTTCCATGCGACTCGTCGGCCGAGCGCTGCAGCGGAAATCCCGCAGCCTTCAGGGCGCCTGACGAGGTGCTGTCCGGCCGGCGGTGACACGTCGATCACGGTTGCGTCGTTCTCCGCTGCGGCAAGCCGCGTTCAGCGGACTTCGCGGATGGTTCGATCACGACGGCCTCGTCCCCGCCCCTCTGACTCCACGACCGCACGCCGGCGCCGCGGATGACGCGGGCCCGCGCGTCACCCCGAGGATCGAGCTACTGCTCCGCCCCGGTGCGCCGGCGGCGCACGGCGACGGCCGCGATGTCGTCGTCGAGCCTCCCGCCCGCGTAGTGGAGCAGGTCCGCGTGCAGCCGGTCCAGCAGCTCCCGGGGCGGCGCCTGGTGGTGCTGCCGCGTCCAGTCCGCCAGCGGGAAGAACTCGCCGGCTCGGTCGCGGGTCTCCGTCACGCCGTCGGTGTAGAGCAGCAGTTGGTCACCGGGGACGAAGGCGACGGTGTCCACGTAGTAGTGGTCTCCCAGGAGCGCCGAGAGATTGAGGGGGGTCGAGATGAAGGTGGGCTCGTGAACGTGGATCTTCTCTCCGCGCACGAACACCGGTGGCGGATGCCCGCAGTTGAGGATTCTGACGTGCCCGCCGCCGTGCGGAATCTCGGCGATCAGGGCAGTGGCGAAGTGCTCCGCCTGATCATCGGCGGGGACCGCGGCGCTGTAGCGGGAAAGGGTGATCTGGAGCCGATGGACGATGGCCCTGAGGTCGGGCTGGTCGTACGCGTTCTCCCGGAAGCAGTTGATCACTGCGGAGGCGACCCCCACCGCCGACAGGCCCTTGCCGCGCACGTCGCCGATGAGCAGCCGGACTCCGTACGGCGTGTCGGCGGCCTCGTAGAAGTCGCCTCCGATCCGGGCCTGCTCCTGGGCCGCCAGATACAGCGACTCGATCTCGACATCCTGGACTCGATGCGGCAACGGCCGCAGCAGCACCTTCTGAGCCGCGTCGGCGACGAGCCGGACCTGGAAAAGCGTCTCCTCCCGCTGGAGTCGCAGATGGCTCGCGTATGCGGCCGCCAAGGTGACGGCGGTGATCGCGGCGGCTGTGTACGGCGTCCCCAGATCGGAGTAGATGAAACTGAGACTGATCATGATCAGCAGGCAGAACGCCCCCAGCAGGACCGTCGGGAGCACGGGCCACAGTGCGGCGGCGAGGGCGGGTGCCGCGGGCAGCAGACGGCTGAAGGCGATCTCTCTCGGAGTGGAGAACGCCAGGCCGGCGACGAGGAGGGTGACGATCACCGGTGACAGCAGTACGGCTTCCCGCCGGCCGTCGTCCGGACGATGCCGGCGCCGGAGCCTTTCTGGGATGATCACAAAAGGGATCTTATCTGGATGATACGGGCACCGATCCGCGACAGCACAGGCGCTCGTGTCCGGTGATCCGCTGCTCGTACGGTTTTCCGGCACGGTCGGACGGCGGCGCACGGGCTTTCCTCGCACGTCATGGGGCCCCGAGGGCGAGTTCCGTCAGGAAACCGGCACCGCGGCCCGGCAGCCGGGGCACAGGCCCCAGAACGTGACTGCGGCCTCCTGGGTGTCGTATTCCTCCGGCAACCGCGGCTCCATGCAGGGGGCCGCGCCCACCGCGCACTCCACGTCGCGGATGGAACCGCAGGCGCGGCACACGAAGTGGTGGTGGTTGTCGTGGCGCTCGGTCTCGTAGCGGGTGGGGTGGCCCGCGATCTGGGTGGATCGGACCAGACCGGCGTCCGTGAGGGCGCGCAGCACGTTGTAGGTGGCCTGCAGAGACAGGCGGCCGGTGATCCGCCGAGCGCGCCCACGCAGGGTGTCGGCGTCGAGGTGACCGCCCGAGTCCGAGACGGCCACCAGCACCGCCATACGCGGAGCGGTTACTCGCATACCCGCCGTACGCAGCCGTTCGGCGGCCAGCGCCATCGGTTCATCGGCCGTGCTGGAGGTCGTCATGCCGCCTCGCCCTTCGTGTCACCGTCGAGACCGGGTGCGCAGGGGTCACCGGAGAGCTCGAACCACACACTCTTGCCCTCGGGCCCGCCCTCGCACCCCCACCGTGCGGCCAGCATGTCCACGAGGACAAGTCCGCGGCCGCACTCGTCCTCCGGGCCCGCGTGGGCCGGGCGGGGAAAGTCCGCGGTGCCGTCACTGACCAGACAGCGCAGGCCGGACACCCGCTCGAGGGTGAGGCACAGCGGGCCGGAGGCATGACGCAGTGCGTTGCTCACCAGCTCGCTGACCAGCAGCTCGGCGGTCGGTACGAGGTCGTCCAGACCCCACTGCTGCAGCACGTCACGTATGACGGTCCTCGCCGAGGAGCACGCGGCCGGCGACCACGGCAGGGACCAGGGCCCGCCCACGAACGATTCCACGCGGGTCCCGGCCGCCACACCGGACGGCAGGGCGGTAGCCGGTCGCCGAGGGCCAGGGGCGGCCGCATCGGCGATCGTTCCACCCGGGAGGGTTTCCCGGGGAGCTGTGCGATCCATAGAAGCGCGCTTTCGGGGACGGTTGCGGTCTCCCTCACGACCGTACGCCTTTTCTTGAATCGGTCAAGTCTATGGAAGACATCCTTTTTCATGATTCCATACAGTTCCTGGTGCGCGTACTGCTGCCGCCGCCCCGCGATGCCAGCCGGACGGTGCGGCTGCCTCGCCTTCGGCAGCGTCTCCTGCACCTGATCTGCTGTCGCCGTATCGTGTGGTGACCTCGCCACGTCGGCCTCGCCCCGGACCATCGGCCTGTTCCTCGCTGCGGACATGAGCGCCGAGGGCCCGCCTCACATGGAGTCGGTCGGGCGTTGGCTGCGCGCCTGGCCGTTCCACGACCGTTTCCGCACAGTGGAGTTTGCCGGCCCACGTCATCCACCAGCACGGCAGCGGGCACAGGGTTCACGCAAGCGGCCGCCCGCCGCTACGTGGCACGTGCACCCGGCCGCTCCTGCACCTGACACCGCTGCAGGCCGGGCATACGAGCACGTCGGAACCGAGCCGCACCGCCCCACCGCGTGAGTCTCCGCAAAACCCGTTGGCGGACCACGGCGACCGTTGCTAATCTCCCGGAAGCCGTGCGAGAGAACGAGGAGGTGGTACCCGTGAACGCAGTATCGACACGGGTGCTCCCCTCCGGGGTCACGGTCGGGCGATAGGTCGTCCGGGAGCGCCGTTCACGAGCCCTCCCGAAAGGCACGACCGTGCAGTTCACCTCCGAACAGCGCCTCGACGACGGCGTCCTCGAGCGCGAATTCACCCTCGGCGAGATCCCCGGCACCCTGTGGACGCCTGGATCCGCACCGGCCCCGCTGGTCCTGATGGCCCACAACAACGGCCTGCCCAAGGCGGAACCCCGGCTGGTGGCCCGGGCCCGGTACACCGCGGCGCGCGGCTACGCGGTGGCCACCATCGACGCCGCCGGGTGCGGTGACCGGCCCCGTTCCGCCGCCGACGAGCAGGCCCGCGCCGAACTCCGCCGGGCGATGCAGGCCGGCGAGCCGGTCGACGAGATCTTCGAGTCCTTCATCGGCCCGCTGGTCGAGAACGCGGTACCGGAATGGCGGACCACTCTGGACGCCCTCCTCGAGCTGCCCGGGATCGGCGGTCCGGTCGGGTACTCCGGGGGATGGGCCGCCCTCGGCATCCGGCTGGCAGTGGTCGAACCGCGCATCGCGGCCGCCGGTTTCTTCGCCGGGGGGTACGTGCCCCGCGCCCAGCGCGAGGAGGCCCGGCAGGTCACCGTTCCGCTGCTCTTCCTGCTGCAGTGGGACGACGAAGGCAATCCCCGGCAACGGGCCCTGGACCTGTTCGACGCCTTCGGCAGCAAGGAGAAGACGCTGCACGCCAATCCGGGAGGACACACCGGCACCCCGTGGTTCGAGCTGGAGGACGGGTGCCGGTTCTTGGACCGACACCTGAAGTGAGGCCGAACCGTCCGGCGGACAGCGGACGGCAGACGGTGCCGGCCAGGACGCCGCTCATCGAGGACAGGTCCCGGACCTCCTCGGTGGCGGTGGCCGGCAGATGCACAGCCGCCCGGATCGCGAGCGACGGCGAGGTGCTCCGACTCTGTGTCCACGCACTGACGTCGGACTGCCTCCTTCCAGCCGCGCGGACGATTCCGCGGACTCAGGCGCCCACGGTCCCGTCGATACCCTCACGCAGAAAATCTGCGTGCCCGTTGTGCCGGCCGTACTCCAGGAGGACGTGGACCATCACCATCCGCAGCGACACCTCCTCGCCCCACCTCGGCTGATACCCGGCCCGGTCCAAGGACTCGGCCTCCCGCTCGACACGGCGCGAGTTCCTCACCTCGGCCTCCCAGGCCACGAACGCCTCCTCCCTGGTCGACGCGCTCGCATCGTACGCAGCCTGGAAGTCGATCCTGTCGGACCAGACCATGGGCGCGTCGCTGTCCTCGAACACCCGACGGAACCAGGCACGCTCAACCTCTGCCATATGCCGCACCAGACCGAGCAGCGAAAGCGTGGACGGTGGCATCGACCGTTGCCGCAGCTCCTCGTCGGTAAGCCCTTCGCACTTCATGGCGAGGGTCGCGCGGTGGTAGTCGAGGAAGGCCCGCAGCATGTCGCGTTCGCTTCCGAAACCGGGCGGTCCTGTGCGGTTGTCGCTGGTCACTGACAGTGCTCCTCGTCCGTACCGGTATTCAGGGCCAGTATCCGCTCCCGACGGTCCTGACCCGTCACCCACCCGGCACGTCCCCGGAGCATTGCCAGGCCGCTCACCGGCCGATCACTCCTTCCCGCATCAGCGCCTCCAGCTCCGCGTCCGACAGCGGGTGCAGAGTGTCCGGCAGACGGCGCAGACCGGGTTCGTCCAGGGTCTGGCCGGTGACCTCGGCCTCCGCGTCGTGGTGGCGGCGGGTAAGGGTGACGCGGTGGCCTCCACCGGGGAAATCCCGGACCACACGCATCTCGCCGTGCCCGTCCACCGTGCAGGTCACCCCCTCCTCCACGAGTTCGGGGTTCCGGGGTGAGCGGCGAGCGCACCACAGGGGCCACGTACCCCTCCTGCCGGACGGAGTGGTACTCGACGCTGAAAACGGCGGTGCCGACCGCTCGCATGCCGGGCGGCGTATCGATCACACGCAGCAGTTCCGGATGCTCCCGGTACCGCGCGACCTCCGTCGCGTGCCGGTGCTGCTGTGACTGCGCCGGGCCGAGGAAGCCTCCGTAAGCCACCCCTGCGGCCAGAACGGCCACCGCCCCCAGCCGTCCCACCGGTTCGGTACGAAAAGCGCCGCGGCCACGGCGTACGGCGCCCCCGTCAGCGCGATCCGGGTACCGGCGCTCCCCAGGTCGACGTTCTCGGCGTAGGCAGCCAGGCCGGCCAGGACGCCGAGTGTGCCGAGGACGAAGACCGAGGTCGCCCAGCCGAGCCGCTGCGGTACGGAGCCGCAAAGCGGCACCACGTTCTTCGCCGGTATGCCCGCCGCTGCCGGCAGGCCCACCGTCAGCGGCACGGAGACCACGAAGATCGGCACCGCCGCCCCGGCACCGCCGCCCCCGGCCGTCACCAGCAGTCCGAACCCGAGCGCCGGCACCACGGCGGCCGTCGTCGCCCAGACCAGGAAGAGGTGGAGGGCCGTCAGTGCCCCTCTGTCACTCGTCATGCCGCAGAGCCTGCCGGCCCGCGGCCCGGCGCACATGAGTTCCCCTACTGCCGCATCAGGTGGTGTTCGCCCTGTTGTGAGGGTGGCTGAGCACCTCGGGGCGCGTACCGGGTCGTGATCGATGAGCACCGCGGTTTCCGGGGCGGGCGCCCCGTCCGGGGTGCGGGGCCCGGCGATCTGCGGCCGGGCCGTGCGGGCGCGAATGGCCGGAGGCGCTCCCACAGGCAGGCAGCCGCGCCCCAGGACCCCGGCTGCGTGCCCGCCGGGACGGTGCGTCAGACCATGGCGAGCCGGTCCACCAGCAGCTCCACCCTGCGCCCGGTCTCCTCCGGCGGCAGCCGTCGCGCCCGGGTCAGGGTCGCCAGCCCGTGCAGGGCCGCCCAGAACACCTCGGTGAACAGTCCCGGATGGACGCCGTCCCCGGCAACCTCCCCGAGGCTCTCCAGCAGGGCGGCGAAGGCGTCCTTCAGAGGCTCCGGGGTGTCCTCCTTCGCGAACGCCAGGCCGCCGTCGAGCTGGAACATGGCGTCGTAGACCGCCGGGTTGTGTGCGGCGAAGTCGAGGTAGGCGCGGGCGAGCGCGGTGACCCGGGCGCGCGGGCCGTCCGCGGCAGAGGCCGCGGCCCGCAGCGCCACGGCCATCTCGGCGGCGCCCACGAGGGCAACGGCGCCGATGATCTCGCGCTTGCCACGGAAGTGGCTGTAGAGGACGGGCTGGCTGTATTCGATGCGCTCGGCGAGCCGACGGGTGGTGACCGCGTCCCAGCCCTGCTGCTCGGCGAGTTCGCGGGCCGTCGCCACGATGAGGCGTTCGCGCTCCGCCCGTTCGCGCTGCTTGCGTTCCTGTACCGACATGACTCGATCCTAGCATTGCTAGACAATCAAGCAGCGGCAGTACTAGCGTTGCCTCATCAGCTAGCGACACTAGATACCAGGAGGGGTCATCATGCTCAACGCACTCGAGGTGTTCACCACCGTGGTCGTCGGCGTGATGGTGGGGGTGGAGTTCTCCGTCGCCTTCGTCATCAACCCGATCCTCAACGCACTCCCCGAGGACAGTGGCCAGCTCGGCCGCTCCCACGGGGGCCGGATGCTCGGCGCCGTGATGCCGGTCTGGTACATCACCTCGCTCGTCCTCGTCGCGGTCTGGGCCATCGCCGGATGGCACCACCACGGCACCGGCCTCGTCGTCACCGCCGGCGCGCTGCTGGTCCTCAGCGTGATCATGTCGATCCTGCTGCTCGTTCCGATCAACAACCGGGGCAGGACATGGACCCCCGACAACCGGCCCGAGGACTGGAAGGAGCAGATGAACCGCTGGGACCGCTTCCACTACGTCCGCGTCGCCGTCATCATCGCCGCCTTCGCCCTGCTGGTCGCCGCCCTCACCTGAGTCCGCGGGCCGACACCGCGCAGGCGGCTCATCATCCCCGCTCCCCGGGCGGCGGCGGCCACCGAAATCCCGGCACCCGGGAATGCAGCTGCCGCGTTCGTGACGGCGTCGTGGTGGGCCCGGGCGGTGGTGGAGTCGGTACCGACCAGCGACAGGTCCACCTCGCCCCGCTTCGCGGCCTCGACCATCAGCCCCTCCAGCAGGGCCTCGAGGACACCGGCGTCGTGCCACTGGCGGAAACCGTTGCGGACGGTCGGCCAAGCACCGGATACGGGCCGCACTCGCCGATCGGCGGGTACAGGTCGGTGAACTCACGGTCCGCATGGGCCGGTTGCGTACGCGTCATGCAGGCAGTTGCTTCCGCGCGGCCTCAACCACCTGTTCGTACGGCAGGGTCGCGATCAGTGCACCGAGTTCCTCGTGTCCGTCCAGGTAGCTCACGTGGAGGAGGTCGGTGGGACTGTGGGACAGGTCCAGCTCTGGCAGCTGCTCATCCGGTGCGGGAAGGGGCTCGTCGGCACTGCACTCCGGCCTGGCAGGCGGAGGCCCCTCCCAGAACAGCCGGCCGTTGAAGGTGACGACACCAGCTTCCTGGCCGCGCTCAAGCTGGCCGGCCAATTCGGCCAGATACCCACCCAGCGAGTCGGCCTCCCCGAAACCGGTGCCGGTCTCGTCGAAGAGCCGCCCGATCGCACCGCCGGCATCCTTGCCCGGGCCGGACAGCCTCGGCTGACCGAGCTTCGCCTCCTTCAGCGTCCACTCCACCAGGGACGGCAAGGTCTTGGCGGGCACGTCCAGGACCAGGCCGCCGGTGCAGTACGCCAGCACCCGGTCGTCCGTGTCGACGTCGACGACCGCGAGCGGTCCGTTGGCGGAACGCGGATCGGCGCCGCCCGTCATGGTGCCCGCGGGGGTGGCCTTCCGCGCGGCCGGGCGCCGCGACGTCGGCCTGGCGGTGGCCACCGGACACGGTGCGGCGGCCGGGCCCGCGGGGCGAAGTGCGGTGTTCGCAGACTCCGCGGTGACCCGTCACCCGCCCACGACTGACGTCGCTGTGCGTGGGCACGTGCCTCCCCGTTTGTCGCAGTCGACGCAGAGCAGGTCTTCTCCGGACCACGGGTTCGAGAGGCGAGCGGGGCCGTCTTTCGCGTCGGGCCGCCGACGGCTAGGATCTGGGCGCAGCGAGTTGTCCACGAGGGGCTGAGACATGGTCGGTTTTCCGAGCGCGCGTTGACGTTGTGGGCCGTGACCGGCCTGTCATCGCGTGCTGCCCTTGATACTGCGGCACAGCGAGCCTTCCCCTGCCCGAACCGCCGGCGCACCTTCGTGTGCTCGGTGGCGGGCCTCGTTGTCGGCAACCCAAGGGATTCCCGTGCCGTCCGCTTCCTGTGCTGTATCCGATTCCGGTCGGCCTGTTCCGTCAAGCCTGTGGCGGAACGCCGATTTCCGCAGACTCTGGATGGGTCAGACAGCCTCCCAGCTCGGCGAACACACAAGTCTGGTGGTTCTGCCGCTCTTCGCCGTCCTGGCACTCCACGCCGACGCCGGCCAGCTGGGCGTCCTTCGCGCGGTGGGTCAGGCGCCGATCCTGCTGCTCTCGCTCTTCGTCGGCGCGTGGGTGGACAGGTGGCGCACCCGCACGACGATGGTGCTCACGGACGCCGGTCGGGCCCTGGTCCTGGGCGCCGCCGCCGTGGCCGCCCTCTTCGGCCGGCTCGGCCTGCCCGCCCTGATCGCGGTCGCCTTCGCCGTCGGGGCCCTGTCCGTGTTCTTCGACGTGGCATACCAGACGTCTCTCGTCCGGCTGGTGGGACGCGACCAACTGGTGCGGGGCAACAGCGCGCTCGAGGGCAGCCGGTCCGCGGCACAGATCGGTGGTCCCGCTCTCGGCGGTGCGTTGGTGTCCCTGCTGTCGGCGCCGATCGCTGCCGCGTCCGGCGCGCTGTTCTTCGCTCTGTCGTTCCTGTCGATCCGGCGGATCCACCGGGCCGAATCCGTGCCGGAACGCCCGGAACATCTCCCTCGGGTCCGGCAGCGCATTCATGAGGGCCTGCGATTCGTCGCCGGCGACACCCTGCTTCGGACCGTGTGCCTGGCCTCGGCCGCCTTCCAGTTCTCCTTCGCGGCCATGATGACCGTCTACCTGCTCTTCCTGCCGCGGGAACTGCATCTGTCGGGCGCCGTCGTCGGGCTGGCGCTCGCGGCGGCGGGACCGGGCGCGCTCCTGGGCTCACTGCTGGCCGCCCGCCTGCCGAGCCGGTTCGGTCATGGCCCGGTACTCGTGTGTGCGGCGGCACTCGGCGACGGCGTGTTCCTGTGTGTGCCCGCACTGCGCGGCTCCTCCGCGGTGACGGTCCCCGCGCTCCTCGCTGCCGGCTTCGTGTTCGGGCTCGGCGGCCAGTTGGTGAACGTCACGGTCATGGCCGTCCGGCAGGCCGTCACTCCGGACAGCATGCAGGGCCGCACGGCCGCGACCATCACGTTCGTCGGGATGGGGCTGACCCCGCTCGGTTCTCTGGCCGGCGGATTCCTCGCGCAGGAGTGGGGGCTGCGCACCAGCCTCCTGGCGACGGCCGCAGGCATGACGCTGTCCCCCGTGGTGATGGCCTTCTCCCCGCTCGCACGCCTGGGACGGAAGCTTCCGGCCCCACACGACGCGCCGCCGACGGCCGCCCACCCCTGACGGACGGGACGAGAACGCGCTTGGACATGGTGGATCCCCCCTGCTTGCGAGTGGAGCGTCGAGGTGCGGGAAAGTGCGGAGGAACCGGTGGTCGGCTGCTTTCCCGATGTGATCGAGTCTGTGGCCGGGGTATGGCGCGATCCTCACACCACGGAAGGATTACGGTGTCGAACCACGGGTGCAGCACCTGCCCCCGGGGTGGAGAACGGGGTCCGCCTGCAGCCCGAGGACAGCCGCTCATCTGCGGTCATAATCTTGATCTCTTATGAAGAACACCGACGACCGGCTCCTGCCCCTCGTGCTGCTCGGCGCCCAGGCCACGGTGTGGCCGGGAGCGGACGTGATCCGCGGGACCGTTCCGGCAGGGTCCGCCCTTTTCGTGGCGGCCCTGGTCGCCGGCCTGGTGACGGCCGCGCTTTCCCTGCGCCGTTCGAAACCGGTGGTCACCCTCGTCCTGGTCGCCGCAGCGTGCGCGCTGGGGGCCGGTCCCCTGCCCGCCGGCGCCATGGCGGTGCTGGGGACAGCGGGCGTGGCCGTGGCCCTGTTCACCGTGGCCGGCGAACGCGACACCTTCACCGCCCTGTTGTGCGTGATGGCGCTCGTCTCCTGGCAGTTCCTGCAGAACCTCAGCCTGCACGGGCTCAGTGACCGCAACGGACTCGACCTCGTCCTGACGGCCGTGCTGTACGCCGCCGCGTCCGCCACCGGAATGCTGGTACGGCGGAGTCGGCACACACGGCTGGCCGCCGAACAGCGGCTGAAGCGGGCCGAGATCGAACGTCACCGGCTGCCGACGGTCGAACTGCAGCGGATGGGACGGGAGTTGCACGACGTCAGCGCCCGCCGTCTGACGGCCGTGGTCGTCACGGCGGGTGCGGCACTCGGGCTGCGCGACCGTCGCCCCGAACTGGCCGGCGAGGCCCTTCGGTTCGCTGCCGAGACGGGCCGTGAGGTCACCCGGGCGCTCGGTGCGGTGAGGGCGCCGGCGCCCTCACCGGACTCGCCCCGCTCTTCGCCGTCTCACCCACGACCGTGCACCGGGTCATCCAGCGGACGGGCGGCGCTGGTGAACCGCGGCCCGGCTACGGCAGAGCGGCCTTTCGCTCCGCCTCGGTGAGGGGTGCACCTTGCAGGTGCGGCTTTCTGGGACCGATGAGCATGGGGAGGAGCATGTCGGGCGAGAACAAGCGGGTCGCGGGTTTCTCCAGGCTCATGACGTCCAGCAGCGCCGCCATGGCGCGTGGATTGCGTGCGCCGGTCTCGACCGCTTTGTCGACGAAGCGGGCAAGGACACGCTCGACGCTGTTGGGCGGGATCTCGGCGGCTCCCGGATACAGGGCGTCCTGGCCGACGGCCAGGTCCCAGGCGGCGGCTACCGGTCGGGCGGCGGCGCGTTGCAGACGACGCGAGAGGCCTGGCTGTCCTGGCCCGGTTGTGCGCAGCACGTCCCGGACGGCAAGAGCGCACTGGGCGGCGACGGTGAGGCCGTGGCCGTAGACGGGGTTGTAGCCGGCCACGGCGTCACCGAGGACGACGAAGCCGTCCGGCCAGCGTTCGGCCTGCTCGTAATAGCGACGGCGGTTGGCCGTGGCCCGGGTGGTGGTGACGTCCCCGAGGGGCCGGGCGTCCTTGATGAGTTCGCCGATGACGGGGTCGTCCAGGCCGAGTGCGAAATCGACGAAGCCGTCGGGATCGTCGGTGGGTTCACCGCCGCGGGTGCCGGACAGCGTGACGATCCAGCGGTTTCCCTCGACGGGCAGGATGATGCCGCCCCGACCTGGCGCCTTGGCCGGGTTGGCCTGCACGTTGACCAGGGGAAAGTTGATCTCCCGGGTTGCCTCGGGGGCGTCGTAGACGCGGGTGGCGTAGGCGACGCCTGCGTTCACCACCCGCTCCGAAACGGCCGGCACCCCCCGTTCGGCGAGCCACTGCGGTGTGCGGGAGCCCCGCCCGGAGGCGTCGATGACGAGGTCCGCGTGGAGGATGCTTTCCTCATCGGCAGTGCGTATGCGGACGCCGGTGACGACTGTGGCGTCACCTTCCAGGTCGAGTGCGGTGGCCTCTTGGCGGAGTGTGACACGTTCGTCGGCCAGGACGCGGCTGCGCAGGACGAAATCGAGGAGGTCCCGGGTGCAGACCAGGTTGCGGTGAGGGGTGGCGGTGAAGCGGCGGAACCACACTTCGTTGGGGGCCCGGGAGACCATGTCACCCATGATGTGGACCAGGCGGCCGCCGTGGGCGACAACCGCATCGGTGAGGCCGGGGAGGAGGTCGTCGAAGGCTTTGACCCCTCCGCTCCACACCAGGTGGGCGTGGCGGGCCTGGGGAACACCCCGGCGCGGTTCCGGTCCGTCGGGGAGGCGGTCGCGTTCGACGATGGTGACGTCGGCGAAGTCCGTGAGGGCTGCCGCGGCGAACAGGCCGGTGGCGCTGGCGCCGATGACCACGGCCGTGGGACGGCGGGGGACGGGCTTTTCAGGCATGGTCGTTCGCGCTTCCTGTCGTGGCCATTCGTCGGCGGACGTCTTCGAGGACGTGGGGGTGGTGCAGGGCGGACGCGATCGCCTCGATGCGGTCGCTCACGATCGTGCCTCCCTCTGGCTCTCGGGGGTGTTCGGTGGGAGGTCCGTCCTGCTGGTAAGTGCTGATGGCGGCGCTGATCGTTATGGCTCCGGCGATACCGTCCGCGTTCGGGGTGCCGTTCCCGGCTTGCGCGGCCTCACGGGCCCGCCGGTGAAGGGCCGTGTCGAAGTAGGGGCCGAGTACGCGTAGAGCGTCGTGAACCCGCTGCTGGCGTTGCATGAGGCGCAGATCGAGAGGGGTCCATGGTCCGAAGCGTGCTGTGGCCGCCGCCGGGGTGAGGACGCGGAGCGCGCGCCACAGAGGGCCGAGCCGACGGTAGTCGCGTTGGTCTCGGATCCATTTCTGCAGGAACGGTCCGGCTTGGGGGACGATGAAACCGAGTGCGACAAGGGCGGCTTCCATCAGCGCGAAAGAGGGCGCGGCCTGGGTGCTCAGCACGTCCCAGTTCTGTCCTGACCAGCGCGCGCCTATCGCAGCGATCTTCGCCACGTCGAAGACGAGTCCTGACGCGAAGCCGAGTTGCAGGAGGACCACACCTGCCTTCAGCCAACGGTTGGCGACTTCGGGGAACCACTTCCAGAGCATGGAGACCGCCACGAGCGACGAGACCATGTGCGCGGCGATGTAAAGGAGGATGTGTTCGCGCATCCAGGGGGTGTCGGCGTAGTAGGTGTCCAAGTCGTAGATACGTGGCGTCGGGACGTCCGCCAGGACGAACGTCAGCCACAGGACGCCGATGATGCCCGCGTAGAGCCAGTAGATGCGGCGGAGTCTGCGTCGACGTCTTTCCGACGGCTCCTCCCGCCAGCGCATGATCATGGTCAGACCGGTCGCGCAGAACGCGGTGAGAAAGGAGTAGGCCCAGGGGGCGGCGATGTTCGGTATGCCCGTGAGGACGTTGAGCCGCTCGATGTTGACCGGGGTGATCACGACGAGTACGGCGGTGGCCCAGGTCAGCAGGAGGGTGGTCGCCCTGACATCGGGGTCGCGCGAGGCCCGCAGGAACGTGGGGAGCTTCAGCAGGAGGGCCAGCGCCAGGAGCACTGTGGGCAGAATGTACGGCACGTGGAAGGAAGGGCTCATGACAGGATGCGCCCGACGCGGTTGCTCAGGGACAAGTTGATGCGGCCTTCCACCGTGTCCGCGCTGACCGGGCCTTGCGCGTAGCGGCCCTTCATCCAGGTGCGGACCTCGCGGCCGAAGAGCAGCCCGAACGTCTCGGCGTCGGCCTCATGGTCGTCTGCCGACTCGGCACGGGCCGCAACGGCAAGGAGCGCGTCCCGGGGCACCTCGTGCGCCGTGAGGATCTGTTCGACGGCCCGCTCGATCACCCCCGTGACGTGTTCGGTGGGCAGCGCACGGGCGGCTGTCGGCATTCCCGCGACATGGTGACCGCAGTCACCCTGCTCCTCATGCCACAGCTCATGGCCGAGGATGACCAACTGGGCCTCGGGAACCGTACGGTCCTCCACGACGATGATGGAGTGGTCCCCGCAGTCCAGTCGCATGCCGGAGACGGGAATGTCCGGCGGAAACGCCCTGAACAGGAGGCGGATCGGCTGACCGGTCCGTGTGCTCATGGCCTTGCAGAACGCCTCCATGACCTCCTGCGGCTCGGCCGGCCGTCGAACGGCTCCTGCCGCCTGCCGGCCCAGGACGGCGAGTAAAGCCTTCATCGCCTTGGTGCTCACTGGTCGCGGCCTCCTTCCGGAGGCACAACGGACCGGAGGACCCCTTCGAGGAGACGCTCCAACTGCTCACGGGTCAGGGAGCCGTGCACGCGCAGGTCCGCGGACCTCACCCCGTAACGGTCCATCAGGGCAAGCACGGGATCGCTCTCGGGATGTTCGAGCTTGTGCAGGAGGGGGAGCAGGGCGCGGTTGAGCGCGTCCGCGGCCGAGGCGGTGAAGAACGCCTCCCCCTCCTCGACACCGAAGTACTCGACGAGCCCGTGGAGAAGTTCGACGCTGGGCACCTTCTTGCCGTCGCAGACCTGACGGGCCCAGTACCCGGACACACCCAGCCGCTGGGAGATGTCCGAAGCCAGGTCGGACATGCGCTTGCCGGTTGCCGCCATGTCGGCTCTGGCGAGCGCCGTGATCCGCGCCCGGACCCGGTCGTTGACGGAGTCGGCCGGCGGTGTACCGCCCCGGAGCAGGGTTCGGACCGTGGGTGCCGGCAGGGCCGTCCTGGCGGCCAGTTCGGCTACGTCCAGCAAGTCCGAATGGATGTCCTTCTCTTGCATGACCGCATCAAGGCGCCGCAAGGTTTCGGCGAGAGGAGGGGGTGATGTCACCGTTGCACTCCCGAGTTCGGGGGACCGACACCTCGTGTCACTCGCGGGACCATACGTGACGAACACGCCCGGCAGCAACGATCGTTGAGCACGGGCAATCGATGATTGCCCAGATCGAGCCAGAAGACGGTGCCCGCGCCCGGCTCCCGGAACACCGCCCGTGCACGGAGACACCTCATCCCTTTGAGGCGGTTCAACCGACAAGCGCCGGAAACGATCGGACGGCGGGCGCCCGGTACACCCCTCCCGGGCGGCCGGACACCGAAATCAATGATCGGTGAGTAGCCGAAAACGATAGTTGACAGTCCTTCACGCCCGTAGCGGCATCTCGAACAGCGGTGCCGCCCTTTCCGGTTTCTGCAAGCGGCCGGGGCAGGCGGCCCACCGCGACACCGTGCCGGACGAACACATGGCCAAGAGGCCCGCGGGCGGGTGCGGCGGACGGATTCGCCGGCCGAAGCACACGGAGCCCCGAGGGGGAACTGTTGGACACACCGCCGATCCTGCTTCCGGAGGACCTCACCCGCGCCGAGACGGACGAGTTCCTACGACTGATGACACATCTGGTCACCGTCTGCCGGTCCGTCGCCGAGGAGCACCCCGACGGGTGGCGGCCTGCTTCACCCGACAGGCCCGTCGACTTCGGCGCGTCCATGGCGCTGGTCTCCGACATCTCCCGCACGCTCCGCCAGACGCGACGCGGTATCCGCCGCATCGGCGACGGCGCCCGCTACCGGCTGCACTCCCCCGGGGCACCCGTCGGTCGGCCTCACTAGTCCGGCCACGGTGCGAGCGGCTCCCGGCTGTCGGCCCGGCGCCGGCAGCGAGCATGCCGGCCGGCCCCTACCCGGCACAGGACCTCGACATGCCGAGAGTGAACCGGTACGTCGGAAAGAGAGGGCGTGCCCGGTCACCGCACCTGGCCGAACGGGCCATGCGCCCCCTTGCGCGGCGGTGCGTCGGTCAACGCGCGCGGCGGCTCCGCCCGGCGCAGTGGCCGCGTCCGGCCGGCCGCAGGTACGGCCGAGTGCCCCAGCACTGTGGGGGGACTCCGTTGTCTGCCGCAACGGGCGAGAACCCGAAGACCGGCCGGCCACCTGAACAAACGGCACGACGGGCCGAGACGACCACCACGAGTGTGTCTCCTGAAGCCGCGGACTCCGCAGAACCAAGGTCCCGCGCACGATGCCGTGTGCGGACGGGGACAACCGCGACGACTCGGAGCACGAGGTGCGGGGGCATTCGCCCGGGCGCACCATGGGAAGAGGGGGTGACCAGTCGTACGGGTGGGCCATGGCCGTAGCGATCTGCAGACATTCACCGTTGAATCCGCAAGGAGTCGCCATGCCCATGCTGCTCATCAAGGGTTTCTACGACGTCAAGGGTTCGCAGCCGGACGGGGACACGGTTCATTTCACGGCCGAGAACCCCGCGGAGTGGGGCCTGGTCGGCGGCGGGCCGGGACGCGCCGTCGAGCACAGTGTGGTGGGGCGCGCGAAACTGCGGCTGGACGCGGTCGACGCACTCGAGACACATTACGGCGCGAACCGTGTCCACCAGCCGCTCCGGTTCGCTCACGCCGCACGCGACGAGTTGTTGAGCCGGCTGGGCTTCACCGATGTCCGGCGCCGCCCGGACGAGACCGTGACCGCCACCACCCCGGACACGGTGCCCGGGTTCGTGCTCACCCGCGGTACCGATGTCCACGGCCGCTGCATCGCCCTGGCCGGACACGGAACGGCCCCGGCGGCCAGCGGCCGGGAGATCGACGTCGACGTCACGGTGCTGAGGACGACGGTCAACCACCATCTGCTCACGACGGGCCTGGTGTACCCGACGTTCTACCGCAGCCTGTTCACCGGCCTGCGGGGGGAGATGGCCGCCGCGGCCAAGGAGGCTCGAGACGCGGGGCGGGGCCTGTGGCCCAGTGATGTCACCACGACCGGGGCGAAGATCACCGGACTGGCCTCGTTGACGGACAATGTCGTGGTTCTCCCCAAGCTGTTCCGCCGACTGGTGGACCACCTCCACCTCGGCACCATGCCGCCGGCGTGCTTCCCGGCCTTTCTGGCCGGTGTCGGGGACCGCTTCTCCATCCTGTCGACAGGCGAGCGGTGCCTGGGCCTGCACCGTGTCGTGGAGGTCACGAACGGCCGGACCGTGAGGATGACGCAGCCGCCCGAGGACCTGCTCTTCGAGGACGCCTGACACCATCACCCGTCCGGTCAGCGGCAGGTCCCCGGATTCCTCGATGCCCTCACGCCACCGTCCGGCGGGGCATCACGGGAGACGCCCCCCGGGGTCCACCGAGTCGCAGCGCGGTCGATCCGTGCTCCGCCGCCCTCCACCCACGTGTGCTGAACGTGCGTGTGGAACACCGCGAACCGTGCCCGCCTGGATAACTCCACGCCGTCTGGGCGCTGCTGCGGCGCTGTACGCCGTCTTCGTCGGCGGTTGGCACCTCGGGCGGCCCCTCCCCCATGTCGGCTGCGCCACCTCCGAAACAGCGCCCGCCTACGATGCGGCGGTGTTCGGGGAACCCGGCGACGTCTCCGACGACCTGTACCGGTCGATCGGGCAGCTCGAGCAGGTCGTCACCACCGAGTTCGTCTCCACCGACGCGATCGTGGCGTGCGAGCCGTGGACGGGCCGTCCCCGCCTTGTCGCCTGGCTGATCGGCGACTGGCGCTGAAGCCGGTGGGCGCCCCGCACACCCGTGGGGCGCTCGCCGTCCCCGGCGACGCCGCTCCCTGCCTCGACTCGAGCAGGTGACAGCGCGACATGGCGTCGTTCCCACGCAGCGCGGCGTGCAGCGGGGCCGGGTGGTACCGCTCGCTCGGGCGGTCTCGTCGCCTGGCTTGTCGGAGGACCGGCCGCTGGTGGAGCCGTTCTTGCCGGCCGGCTGAAAGGTGTCGTCGTAGGTGCAGGTCGTGCCGCCGGGGCAGGTGTTCCTGCCGCCGTTCCACCGGTGAGGTCGCCGGCCTTGTCCCAGCGGTGCCGCCAGGAGGCCTCGGTGCCCGCGGAGTTGGCCTCAAGGGCGTGGGAGAGGCCGTCCTGCGAGTTGTTGGCCGCCTGGCTGCGCGCCGTCGTCCGCCGGCCCCGTGGAGGACGGCTCTCGCCCGCCGAGGGCCGCGTCGGCGGCCCGCAGATGGTGAGCGACCGGGCCGAAGGAGACCAGGCCGCTGCCGCCGCCGGCCGACTCGCCGTCAGCGGCGGCGAGTTCGTCACGGGCGCGGCGCAGGACCTCCTGGTGTCCCACGGCGGCGGCGGTACGGGCCAGTACGCACCAGAGCGCCTCCTGGAGAAGGTCGTGGGGTGGCCGGGGAGCCGTGGTGAGTGCCTGCCGGGCTCGCTCGGTGGCACCGGAGGAGGCCAGCAGCAGGGGGACGAGCCACGGCCGGTAGGGGCCGGCGTCGAGGTCGGCGAAGTCGTCGGGGTCGGGCAGGGTGTCGTCCCGCATGACCGGGACGAGCGCGACGAGGACGGCCGCTCCCCGGGTGAGTCCGGGCATGCCGTAGCTCGCGGTCTCCGCGAGGAGCTTCGCGTACCGGGGGCGGGCCGCCGCCCATCCGTCGGTCTCGCAGGTGCGCAGGGCCCGGTACCAGGAGGTGAACACCGCGGCGAGTGGCCGTTCGTTGCGGTGTGCCAGCCGGTCGATCTCCTCGGCCTCCGCGTCCGCCGCCGCGAGGTCACCGAGACCGGCGAGGGCCTGGACGCGGACGAGGCGGCCCAGAACCTCGGGGCCGGGCAGTTGGTGGTCGACGGCCAGCCGGGTCAGTTCGGCGCCGAGAGCGTCCCGGCGGGCGGCCGATCCGCAGGTGGCGAAGGACTGCATGAAGGCGCCGTTGAGGGCGAACGCGAGCACCGCGGGGTCGCCGAGGCGGCGAGCGAGGCGGACGGCCTCCTCGGCGGCGCGTTCGGCGCGCAGCCGCCACGGTTCGGCGGCGGACGTGGCGGCCGCCCGGGGAAGCGGTGCGTCCGCGGCGGCGTCACCGCGTGACTCGACGGCGACGACCGACAGCAGCCGGGCCCGCAGCGCGGGCGGTCCGCCGGGGCCGAGCCGGGCGGCGGCGCGGGCGGCGGTCCGGACGAGTTCGCCGGCGCCTGCGGGGTCGTCGGCTCGGGTCCAGACCGCCGGGACGTCGTAGGAACCGATGATCCTCGCGGCCAGCTCCGTGTCCCCGGTCGTCTCGGCCGCGGCGACGAGCTCGCGCCGGTGCTCGCGCGCCTCCCGCAGACCGTCGGCGCCGGTCACCGCGAGGTCTCGCAGCAGGCCGGCGGTGGCGTGCAGCCGGGCCCGGGCCCGGGCGGGCACCGAGCGGTCCCACGCGGCGGCCGCGCGGTCCCAGACGCCGTCCGCCGCCCCGGCCGGCTCGGCCGCGGAGCCGGTGGTGCCGCTGAGTACGCGGGCTTCGGTGCGTGCCAGGGCGGCTCCGGTGTCCGGTCCGTATGCGCTGGTGAGGGCCTGGCGGGCATGCCGCAGGGTCTCCAAGGCCTCGCCGTGACGGCCGGACCGGTCCAGAGCGGTCGCCAGCAGCACCCACCCGTCCTCCCGCCCCGGGTGCGCGGCGACGTGGGCCCGCAGATCGACGACGGCGTTCCGGGCCGCGCCGGTGGCCAGGAGGGCGTCGGCGCGGCGCTCGACCGCGTCGAGGCGGAGCGCCTCCAGCCGGGCCTGTTCGGCGGCGGCCCACGCGGCGGCGGGGAAGTCGGCCAGGACCGGCCCGCGCCATTGGGCGAGCGCCTGGTCCCACAGGGCGACCGCCGCGTGCGGCGGCGCCCCGGCGGCCCGCGCGGCCGCGTCCTCGAACCTCCAGGCGTCCACCGCCTCGCGTCCGGCGCGCAGAACGTATCCGGGGCCGTCGGTGACCAGCAGCCGCGACGGCTGCCGGGAAGGGCGCCCGGGTTCCAGCACCCGGCGCAGCGCAGCGACGAAGGTGCGGAGCGCGCCGATCGCGCCGGCCGGGGGTCCGTCCTCCCACAGGTCGGCCACGAGCCGACCGACCGGGACCACCCGGTTGCGGGCGATCAGCAGCCGTCCGAGCACCTCCCGGTGGCGGGGCGCGCCGAGCGGCAGGGACGTGCCGCCGGAGTCCCAGGCGGCGACCGGTCCCAGCAGTCCGAACTCCACACCCACGGCACGGTCCCTTCGAGGGCGGCGCCGTCCCCGGGGGTGCCGCGTGTCCACTCATCGATCGCTGATCCGGAGCCCGCAGCCTGGGCGACGTCCCCGGACGACCCGGGCCGCCGGGCCCGGAACGTCCACTCTGCCACGAGCCACAGGAGTCGCTGTGACACACCCGGGCATCCCCGGATTCACCGAGCACCGCGTGCCGGTCGACGACGGCCTCACGCTGAACGCCGCCGTCGGCGGCAGCGGTGCTCCGGTCGTACTGCTGCACGGTTTTCCGCAGACCCACCTGATGTGGCGGCATGTCGCCGCCGATCTCGCCGCCGACCACACCGTCATCTGCCCGGACCTGCGCGGTTACGGCGCCAGCGACAAGCCCGCCGAAAGCGGCCCTGACGTCTACTCCAAGCGCACCATGGCCCGGGACGTGGTGCGTCTCGCCGCCGAGCTGGGTCACGACCGCTTCACTCTGGCCGGCCACGACCGCGGCGCCCTCGTTGCCTTCCGCGCCGCGATGGACCACCCGGGCACCGTGTCCCGGGCGCTCTTCCTCGACGTTCTGCCGACCCTCGACATGTGGCACGCCCTGCACGGCGTGTCCGGCGCGATCGGCTTCCACCTGTACCTGATGGCCCAGGCGCCGGGCCTGCCGGAACAGATGATCCAGGCGTCCGCCGACGCCTTCTTCGGCTACTTCCTCGACGCCTGGACCAACGCCCCGGACGCGATCCCCGCCGACGTCCGCGACCACTACCTCGCGGCGTCCGCGGCGTCCGTGCCCTCCATCGTCGCCGACTACCGCGCCTCGGCCGGCGTGGACGTGGACCACGACACCGCCGACCGGGAGGCGGCCAACCGGCTGGCCATGCCGGTCACCGTCCTGCAGCAGGACTGGGGTGCGGCACTCGGCTACCACGCCCAGGGGCTGTGGAGCGCCTGGGCCGGGGACCTGCGGCACCGCACGGTCTCCTGCGGCCACTTCATGGCCGAGGAGGACCCCGTGTCGGTCGCCGACGAGATCCGGGCCCTGGACGACCGCTGACGACCGCCGCCCCGTTCCCTCCCCCGGCCGGGACGGCGGGATCGGACCGGGCCGGGTGAGCGGCGCCGCGTACCACCGCCGGTCGGGGCGGGGCCGGCGCGCCGGTCACCTGACGACGGGGCCCCCGGTCCCCGCCGTCCGCCTGCCGGGACGTGGTGACGATCGCGTCGAAGAGCACCGCCTCGATCGGGAACCGTCCGGAGCGGAAGGGGTCCAAGGGATCCACTTGCTGACCGAGCGGACCGGCCCGGCCCTCCCCATCGGCGTTTCCTCCGCGAGCACCCGTGGCTAGGGACCGCCCAGGGGCAGCAGTTCGGGCCGTCCGGCCGGGCCGAACCGGCCGGCGACCAGATCGTCCATGGGCAGGCTGGTCAGCCGGGTGCGCTCGTCGGCACCGATGTCGTCCCAGCGCTGGTACATCCCGTCCGGGAAGGTGATCCAACGCCAACGGTCCTCGGTGTTCAGAATGTCCCCGGCCGGCACCTCGCGGATGAAAGCCCGGTGGTAGGGATGGATGTTGTTGGTGAACGGTGTGGGGAGCCCGGAGAAGACGAACGTACGCAGTTCCTCGTAGTGCGGCGGAATGATCGTTTTCTGCTCGTTCTCGAGCAGATCCCGGTTTCCTTCGGCGACCAGGCCTGTGGTGATTTTCCTCCAGGCCGCTCCGTAGGAGCGGGTGGGGAACCCGGGGACGAATGTCGGCAGGCCCGCCACGTAGGTGGTGTACTCGTTGAACCGGTCGTGCAGATGACCAAGCTTGACGGCCTCGCTCGGGTGGTCCAAGAAGGCCTCGTGCAGCCATGCGAGGTCGAAGAAGATGTCCCGGCCGATCCGCACCATGATGGACTGCTCGATGAAAGCGGGGTCGCTGTCCAGCCCGCCGACGACCGCGCCCCCGGCCATGCGCCCGAGACCGGCCCAGAGGAATTCCGTCGGTGCGGTCAGGGACAGGTCGCGGTAGTAGCCGTACAAGTCGACGACCCGCGCTCGATTCGCGGTCCACCCCGCCTCCGGCAGCCACTCGACGTGCTCGGCGTCGCGGGCCTTGGCGAGTGCGCGGTTGCTGTAGAACGAGTGCCTGTCCGAGTAGTGCATCCGCAGCTCGTCGAGGCTCGGCAGGGGCTCGGTGTCGAGCCGGTTCATCGTCTGCGGACCGACCTTGCCGTCGCTGGGCGAGATACCGCGGGACTGCTTGTACGCGCTGACGGCCGCGGCCGTCTCGTCGCCGAAGTCGCCGTCCGCACCGAACATCGGCAGATCGAACTCCAGGTCCAGCAGCGCCCATTGAACGCGCCGCACCGGCACCCCCTCCTCCCCCGGTCCCATGACGTGTGCGCCGGCTGCGCACGCCTCCAACACGGAGTCGCCGGAGAATCGCGGACTGCTCAGGCTCATCGCATCGAACCTCCGACGAGACCGGCCCTGGCGGCCCTGTACCTGCTGTTGATCAGCGGCAACGGCATTCGGACTCTCCTCACGGTCGTGTTCCGGTTTCATGGTTGGCGACCACCGGAACGTGCGCACCCACCATGGGCCGGACGAGTGCCGACGTCATGCAGGACCCGGTTGCCGCACCGACCGGGCCGGCGCCGTACGAGCGGCGGAGACGGCGTCCGCGTACGGGTACCCAGTGGCGCAATTCGATCAGCCGCCCGGATGACAGTCGAAGCAGGCCTTCGACCCCGACAGGCTCACGTTCGAGCAGGGGGTGAGCGGCCTTCCGCCGTATGTACCGCACAAGGGCACATCGGGCACGCGGGTCACGAGGGGCCGCGTCGAGACCATCACCGGCCGTGTGGCGGAGGTTGTCGCGTCCACCTCCGGACCGTACGCCCGGGGCCGTTCCGAGGACGGGCAGCGCGACCGGTCGTGGTGACGGCCGCGGCGGCCCGTCAGGCGCGGTTCCCCGTCGGCTTCGGCCCGGAGGGAAGGGCTCCCTCACGACGGCGGAGCAGCAGCGGGGTCACCAGCAGGAGCACGCCGGCCAGGCCGATGGCCGTACGCGGGCCGAGCAGGCTGCCCAGCACGCCCCACAGGGCCGTCAGGAGCGCGGTCGTGGCCTTGACCGTCACCGCCCAGGCGGTCAGTGTGCGGGAGACCCGGTCGGTCACGGTGCGCTGGAGGCGGTAGGTGGCGTGGACGGGGTTGAAGACCCCGCAGCAGAAGATGAGCCCGAACTCGACCCCGATCACCAGCAGCAGCCCGCCGGTGCCCGGCCCCGGGAAGGCCAGACCGATGGGCCAGATCGCGCGCAGCGATCCGGCCACGACCAGGACCCGGTGCTGCCCGAACCGGGTGACGAGCGGCCGGGCCAGCCACGATCCGAGCAGCCCGCCGATCGAGGGCGCGGCGAAGGCCAGGCCGTACTGCCACGGTGCGAACCCGAGCCGCCCGAGCATCAGGACGGCCAGCAGCGGTTGGGCGGCCATCACCAGGCCGTTGAACAGGGCGGTGTTGAGGAACAGCGGACGCAGGGCCGCATCGGAGAGGATGTACCGCCAACCGTCGAGCAGGTCCCCGGCACGCGTGCGCGCGGCCTCCCGACGCTCGAGCCGTGGCTCGTGCCCGCCCGCCGCGCGGATGCCCAGAGCCGAGAGCAGGTGACTGACCGCGTCGGCCACCACCGTCGCCACCGGACCGAGCAGCCCGATCACCGCGCCGCCCAGCGGCGGTCCGACGATCGTGATCGTCCAGGCCGTGGACTCGAACCGGGCGTTGGCGACGAGCAGGTCCTCGGCCGGCAGCAGGTTCTTCAGGTACGCGCCGGAGGCGGCGCGGAAGGTGATGTCGGACGCCGCGACGACAACCGAGACCAGAAGGAGCTGAAGGAAGGTGAGCGCGCCGAGCGCGAACGCGGCGGGGACCGTCAGCAGCGCCGCGAACCGCATCAGGTCCATCGCGATCAGCACCTGCCGCTTGCGGCGGAACTCCACCCACGGGCCGAGCGGCACAGCCGCAGCCGCGCCCACCGCAGCCCCCGCCGAGGACAGCGCGGCAACCTCGGCCGGTCCGGCGTGCAGCACCTGGACGGCGATCAGCGGGAACGCTCCGAAGGCGAGCCAGGTGCCGAGCGCGCTGGTCCCGTACGCTGCCCAGAACCACCCGAACTGCCGCCCCGGCCGGTGCCCGTTCTTCATGCACGACACCCCTCGCCCTTCACCCGCACAACCGATCCGCGATCGGAAGTATCCAAGCGAGCGCCACGGCCCGGGATCAAACAACCGTAGGACCACGAGCCACAATCATCGGTTGTGACACTAGGGTGTCGGCGTGGACCTCGACGCCGTACGGACCTTCGTCGCCGCCGCAGACGCGGGACAGTTCCAGGAGGCTGCCGCCGAGCTGGCGATCACCCAGCAGGCCGTCTCCAAGCGCATCGCCACGCTGGAACGCGACCTCGGTGTACGGCTGTTCACCCGCACCGCCCGCGGCGCCCGGCTCAGCATCGACGGACAGGCGTTCCTGCCCCACGCACGCGAACTGCTGCGCGTCGCCGAGCGCGCGGAAGCATCCGTGCGCCCCGGCCGCCGTCCGCTGCGCGTCGACGTGATCGCCTCGCGTGTCGCGCCGTCGGGCCTGATGCGCGCCTTCCACCGCGCCCACCCCGAGATCGACCTCGACGTGGTGATGCTGTTCGACGTCGAGACGGCCGTCGCCGCCCTCCGGTCCGGAACGATCGACGCGTCCTTCCGCGCCGTCGCCATGCCCGGCCGGCCCCTTCCCGAAGACATCGAGTCGGTCCGGGTGCTCGACGAGCCGCTCCAGCTCCTCACCGGCCCCGCCCATGCACTGGCGGGCGCCCGCTCGGTGACCGTCGCACAGCTCACCGGGCACCGGATCTGGATGCCCGGCATCGTCCCCGGAACGGAGTGGGCCGCCTACTACGACGACCTCGTCGCCGAGTTCGGCCTCACCATCGAAGCCACCGGCCCCAACTTCGGCTCCGACGCGCTCCTCGACACCGTCGCCGACACCCCCGCCCTGGCCACCCTCATGAGCGAGCAGACCCGCCTCGTCTGGCCCACCGGCCACGATCTGCGCCGCATCCCGGTCACCGACCCGACCCCCGTCTACCCGCACTCGCTCCTGTGGCACCGCGACAACCCGCACCCGGCACTGGCCGTGCTCCGCGCCCACCTCGCCGCCGCCTCGGCAGGCCACGACACCGCCGGGACCTGGGCACCCGGCTGGGTGACATCGCGCTGAACGCCGTCGCCCCAGCAGCGGGACATGGGACGCCGCTGCTCCCCCAGGCCGTGGAAGCCCGTCGTGAGCCGCTCCTCCACCGGTCGGCCGAGGCAGTCCGTACGCCCCTCGTCCTCGAGTTCGGACGGGCCCTGCGGGGTGACGCAGAACTCGTTGCCCTCGGGATCCGCCGTCGCCAGGAACCCGCCGTCGGCGTACTGCTCCACCCTGCGTCCGTCAGGCGCCTCGGCCTGCTGCCGCCCGGCGGCGGAAACGTACGGGCTCGCGCCCCCTTCGGGTCCCGGACAGCACCGGCGCGCCTTCGTACAGGTGGTAAACGGTTGTCCTGCGAGGGCCCGGTTCCACGATCATGGACCGGACACGTACCCACCACGGATGAGGAAGCCCTGCCCCCATGCCTGTGCCTGCCGACCCGACGATTCTTCATCCGATGCCCGAGCAGCCCCGGGTGGTACTGCTCAAACCGCTGGTGAAGTCCCCGCTGATCGAGGTCGGGGAGTACTCCTACTACGACGATCCGGACGATCCGACAGCCTTCGAGACGCGCAACGTGCTCTACCACTACGGGCCGGAGAAGCTGGTCATCGGCAAGTTCTGCGCCCTGGGCACGGGCGTGCGGTTCATCATGAACGGCGCCAACCACCGCATGGACGGCCCCTCGACCTTCCCCTTCCCCACCATGGGAGGCTCGTGGTCCGAGCACTTCGACCTCCTCACCGGCCTGCCCGGCCGAGGAGACACCGTCGTCGGGAACGACGTCTGGTTCGGCCACGGCACAACGGTGATGCCCGGCGTGCGGATCGGGCACGGCGCGATCATCGCCACAGGCGCCGTGGTCACCAGCGACGTGCCCGACTACGGCATCGTCGGCGGCAACCCGGCCCGTCTCCTCCGCACCCGTCACAACGACCACGACATCGCCAAACTGCTGGCGGTGGCCTGGTGGGACTGGCCCGCGGAACACATCACCCACCACGTGCGGACGATCATGTCAGGCAGCATCGCCGACCTGGAAGCCGCCGCCCCGAAGGCTCCGCACCCGTGACACCCGCGCCGGCCCTCGCGCGCTCACGAGCACGGGGCAGCCCTCGGCGGGCTCCTGGTTCGAGGGGTGCAAACGGGACGCGCGACGTGAGGCGGGCGCGGCGGTCGGGGTGAGCGGCCGTTTGGGCACTCCGCTCAGGGGGAGGTGGCGGCCTTGACCCCGAACCCGATCAGGACGACAGCTGTGACGCGGTCCGTGGTGCGTCGCACGGCAGGCTTCTCGAAGAAGCGCGGGCCTTGGCCGGCACCAGCACGTAGCCGCCGAGCCGGACGAGCGTCAGGGCCGTGTGGATGAGGACCAGCAGGGTCGTCCCCGGATGCGGCGAGAAGCCGGACTGCGCGAGCGTGGGCAGGAGGCCGGTGCAGAAGACCGCGGTCCTCGGGTCGAGGACGTTGCCGACCGGTCCGGTGCCCCACGGGTCGCCGGACGGGGTCGCGGAGCCGGCCGGCGGCGCCACCGGACGACCGCTCCGACTCTGCGGCAGGGCCCGGGAAGCCGAGGCAGACGGCCCCGACCGTGTAGGCCATGGCAGACGCCGCCAGGACGGCCGTCGGACCGGCCACCGTGAGCACACCCATCGCCGTGAGGAGCTGGACGAACACGGGTTCAGTCCCGTACCCGGGATCACCTCGCGGTTTTCGAGGGACAGCCTCGTGGAACGATCGAGCCGTGCCCCGTGTCCCCGGCGAAGGTGGCAGCGATGCATCACCGTGCTTACCGCTTCCGCCGGTCGGCCACCCCGCAACGGGCGGCATCTCGGCGGCCGTCGGAAACGACGCTGTTCAGCGGCGTCTACGGACTGGTCCTGGCCAGTGCGCTGGCGGCCGCGCTCGATTCTCCCGGTGAGGCGGACGACCCCGGCTCCGATGCGCTGTGGGTCCTGCTCACCGCCCTCGCCTCAGCGGCCGCCCACGGCTATGCCCATGTCGTCGCGCACAGGATGTCGGCGGACGGCAACGGTGCCCGGGGCGGGCTGCGCGCCATGCTCGCCGAGTGGCCCGTCGTCGTGGCGGCTGTCCCCACCGTCGTGCTGCTGCTGACCGCGGTGCCCTCCTGGTGGACGGAGACCCAGGCGGTGAACACCGCCCTGGTGGTCAATACCCTGCTGCTCGCCGGCTGGGGCGCGTGGACGGCCCGCCGCGCGGGCCGTGGATGGACGGCTTCGTTCCGGGCCGGGCTCGCCGACATGCTGATCGGCCTGGTGATCATCGCGGCGAACGCCCTGATCAAGTAGTGGTCACGGCTGTCGGCGCCCAGCTCCGTCGGCGCCGCCGTGTTCGCGCTCCGGCTCCCCGATGAGCCGTGTTTCCAGGCGGTAGTCGACGGTGACATCAGCATAGTCCTGGCCCGGCACGACCCTCTCGGGAAGGTGGTCACGATCACTGTGGCTCGTCGACTCCCGCTCCCCGGTGCCCGGGAAGCGGACGGCTGTCCGGGGTTCCTCCGCGAAGCGGAGGCGCTCGCTGTGGACCGTCGACCGGAACGAGATGTCCCGCACCGCATTCCCCACCGCCGTTCAGGGCGGCTCTTCCCGTTCGTCGGCGGTGCGGCGGCGGCCGGGCCGCGTGGGCAGCTTCCCGTCCTCGGCGCGCACTCGGCGCTTGCGGGTGCCGCTCCCACTCCGGGCGGTCCGGTCCCGGTGCCCGTCCCCCGGCCCGCGCGCACTCCGTGCGTCCGACCCGGTTCGGCGTACGGTGCCGCCCGTCGTGTCCGAGGCGGCACGGCCGCCGCCCTTCCGGGCGGCTTCGTCCGTCGCCGGCCTCCTCGCCTGCCGTGCCGACAGCCGCCCGGCCCGCTTCACCACCGACGTCCTCCACCGCGCGTCCGACGTCCCGGCCCACGTCCTGAACGGCCGTGCCGGCTCCTCGGCCGACGTCCTCCGCCACCGAGCCGACACCATGGCCCACGTCCCGGACGGCAGCCCCGGCGCCCCGGCCGACGTCCTGAACGGCCCGTCCGGCACCCGTACCCACCTCGCCCACGGCTTGACGGGCTCCCCCACCGACGTCCTGTACGGCGGATCCGACCCCCCGCGCCAGGTCACGCAGGATTTCCGGATGGCGATCGAGCGTGGTGAGCACCCGATTGATGATCATGGCGACATTGTCGAGACGCACCCTGAGCTGGGCCTGTGCCTCCACACCCGAAATACCCAGGTGCACGCGGCCAAGGGTGACGTCGGCACCCACACTCAGCCTCAGCAGATCCAGTACCTCGGTCTGCAGGGAGACGTGCGCTCGCAGGTCCTCGACGTCCAGGTCGATCTCGTCGACCTTCAGCACGGGAACGTCCAGGAAGACATCGGGGTCCGCGTCGGCGGCCACGGTGCCTCCACGGGTGGCGGCCACGTCCTCCGCCTCGTAGGAGCCCGGCTCCTCGTCGTACGGCTCCGGCTGGGTGTACTCCTCGAGGTCCTCGGCGTTGTCGTCCATCACCGCACCTTCCCGGTTCGCCGTTCCTTTCGTTCCATCTTGCTGCGCCATGAGGATCAACGCGCGGTCAGCGCCGCCCGGCGGACCAGGACCGCGGGGCGGACAGAGCAGTGGGGACGCGCGGCCATCCGCCGCCGGCCCAGGTGACCGATGCCGGTACGGTCTCGCGGTCGACACCGGGCGTCTCCCCGGGCCCGCCGGGTCCCACCCGGGAGCCTTGGGTCCACGGGGTTCCGGCATGCCCTGCCGGTGCGGCGGTGTCCGTCCAAGAGGCCCCGCTCGTCCCCGTGGTGGTTGCCCGGGGCCTCGCCGTGGTGCGGTTCGGCATGGTGAGCACGGCGAGGCGGCCGACGACCAGGGCGCTGCCGGCCCACCCCGGCAGGGGCAGGCGTTCGCCGACGACGCGCTCGATCAGGGCCGAGACGAGCGGGGCCGAGCCGATCGGCACCACGGTGCCGGCGGCGACCCCGGCCAGGTGCGTGGAGGAGTAGAGGCCAGAGGGCAGGCCCCGACGGACAGCAGGCCGATCAGCACCACACCCTTGTGCGCGCGACCGCGGGGCTTCCCGACGGATACGCGGAGCGGCGACCAGAGCCCGGATCAGTCCGCCCAGGCCCATGGCGACGGCCCCGATCGCGAGCGGTCCCACCGCGGGGGCGAAGGTCGCGGCGGTGCCCGTGGTGTCCCACAGCACCGACGCCACCAGCACGCACACCACCCCCGCACCCGTCGTGCCGTCGTGTGTCCGGCGCCGGGTCACAACCGGTCCAGCAGGTCGACCGCCATCGTCCGGGCGTGCTCCAGGCGCGTACCCGCGCCCTCCGGGCCGGCGCGGGCCATCGCACCCTCCAGCAGGAACGCCAGGTGCTCTGCCGCCGCGCGCGCTTCCTCGGGTCGCCCGGGCAGCAGTTCCTCCAGATGGCCGGCGAGCAGGGACTCGACCTCCTCCTTGTTCCGGCGCACCACGGCCCGGCCCTCGTCCCCGACGGGCAGCTCGGCGGCCGCGTTGAGCAGACCGCAGCCCCTGAAACCGTGCTCGTGGGCATAGGAGGCGTACGCGTCGAAGACGGCCAGCACTCCCCCGCGACCGTCCCGGCCCTGCTCCAGCCGGCGCCGGTACAGGACCAGCCACTCCTCGTGCACTCCGCACACTGCCGCTCGCGATCCGGTCCTTGGGATCACAGCACATCGAGCCGCCGACGTCCTGAACACCGAGCGCACCCAGGACTTCCGGCGTCGATCTCCTCGCCCCGTCCCCGCCACGCGAACCGGTGCCCTGGTCGGGTGCGCCCGCGTACCGCCGAAGGGACAGCTGCTCGGCCGCTCGGTCCAGGACCTCACCACCGTCGTCCCCGACCTGCGCGAGCGCGGTGCCGGCTTCACCTCGCCGCACGAGGCGCCGCTACGACGTCCTTTGCCGGACGTCGTAGCGGCCCCATCGGGCGGCCGGCAGCGGACCGGTGCTACTTCCGTTCAGGACTGCGGTCGCTTCCCGTGGTTCGCCGCGTGGTTGCGGCGCGCCTTCTTCTTGCGGCGCCTCTTCGAGGACATGCGCGTCTCCCTGGTGACATACAGCCGTGAGACCACGTCTCACCCGGCGGTTCCTGGACCGGCCGACGGCGACGGCCCGTTCGGCCAGTGTTCCTCGGGGCGCGGGGCGCCGCCACTCGCACGCCGGCCGACCAGGGCCGGGTCCGGCGCGATCACACGTGCACAGGGCCACCCTCGTCGACATGGTTGTCGCCCCGCGCGCCCCGCGCGACGATGTCCCCCAGCGCATCGCCCTGCGGGAGGCCATGGTGACCGATCCCTGGGTGGCCCTGGAGCCAGGAGCCGACCCTGCCGAGCGCGTACGCGTGCTGCACCGGGCGCACGAGGCCTTCACCGAGGCCGGTACGGTGCCGCGCCCGGTGCGCGGTGTGGTCGCCGAGTCGTGGCGGCGCTCGGCACGCGCCGGGGTGCACCCGGACGGCACCGCCGACATCGAACTGGCGGGCAGTGATCTCGGGGCCTGCCGGGCCGAGCACCCGCTGGCGCGTGTGATGCCGCTGTTCCGGGAGTTGCTGGGCACGTTCGCCTCCGACGGCCGGCACCTGCTGGCGGTGTGCGACGCGCGCGGCAGGCTGCTGTGGGTCGAGGGGCACGCGTCGACGCTGCGACAGGCACGGCGGATGAACTTCGTGCCCGGCGCGCGGTGGTCGGAGAACGCGGTCGGGACGAACGCGCCGGGCACGGCGGTCGCCGTGGGCCGTCCGGTCCAGGTGTTCGCGGCCGAGCACTTCGTACGTCGCGTGCAACCGTGGACGTGCGCGGCGGCCCCGGTCCACGACCCCCGCACGGGGCAGCTGCTCGGTGCCGTGGACATCACCGGCGGGGACGGCCTCGCGCATCCGCACAGCCTGGGGTTCGTGCAGGCCGTGGCACGTGCGGCGGAGTCCCAGCTGGCGCTGCTCACCCCCGGACGCCGGGCTGTCGGCGGGCCCGAACTGGCGGCGCTGGGCCGCGACCGGGCGGTGCTGACGACGGGGGGCCGCAGGATCCGGCTCAGCCGCCGGCACAGCGAGATCCTCGTCCTTCTGACCGGCCACCCCGACGGCCTGACCGGTGACGAACTGCTGTGCGCCCTGTACGAGGACGAGTCGGTGACACCGGTGACACTGCGCGCGGAGCTCGCCCGGCTGCGCCAGGTGCTCGGGCCGGGGCTGCTCACGTCGCGGCCCTACCGGCTCACGGTGTCCTTGGAGTCGGACGTCGCCGTCGTCGAACGCCGGATGGCGGCCGGCGCGGTCACCACCGCTCTGGCCGCCTATCCGGGCCCGCTGCTGCCCGCTTCCCGGGCCCCGGCGGTCGTACGGCTCAGGCGCCGCCTGGCCGACGGCCTGCGCGCCGCGCTGATCGCCCGCTCGGACCCCGACCTGCTGGCCGACTGGGTCCACGCGCCGTGGGGCGAGGAGGATGTGGAGGTGTGGCGGGCGCTGGCCGCGGCCCGGCCGACGGCCATGAACCGGGTCCGTCTGGCCGCGCTCGAATCGGAGCTGAGTGCCCCGGGCGGCTGGGCCCGCTTCGAGGACCGGTGACGCCGCCGCTCTCCCGCAACGTGGTTGCAACGTCCGCCTCCTTACGCTCCGGCGCAGAGCTGCCCAACGGCGGGCAGCGCTGCTGAAGGAGGCCGGTTCCACATGACCCGTTACGCGGCGCCCGGGAGCGAGGGCGCGATCGTCTCCTACCAGCCCCGCTACGACCACTTCATCGGCGGGGAGTACGTGCCTCCGGTCAAGGGGCAGTACTTCGAGAACCCGAGTCCGGTGAACGGGCAGCCGTTCACCGAGGTGGCACGCGGTACGGCGGAGGACGTCGAGGCGGCGCTCGACGCGGCGCACGCGGCCGCGCCCGGCTGGGGACGCAGGCCGGCGACCGAGCGGTCCGACATCCTGCTGAAGATCGCCGACCGCATGGAGGCCGATCTGGAATCACTCGCGGTGGCGGAGAGCTGGGAGAACGGCAAGCCCGTACGGGAGACCCTGGCGGCCGACATCCCGCTGGCCATCGACCACTTCCGCTACTTCGCCGGTGCCGTGCGCGCCCAGGAGGGCTCGCTCAGCGAGGTCGACGACGACACGGTCGCCTACCACTTCCACGAGCCGCTGGGCGTCGTCGCCCAGATCATCCCGTGGAACTTCCCCATTCTGATGGCGACGTGGAAGCTCGCGCCCGCCCTTGCCGCGGGCAACACGATCGTTCTCAAGCCCGCCGAGCAGACACCGGTCTCCATCCACTACTGGCTGAGCCTCGTCTCCGACCTGCTGCCGCCGGGCGTGCTGAACATCGTCAACGGCTTCGGCCCGGAGGCCGGAAAGCCGCTCGCGTCGAGTCCGCGGGTGGCGAAGGTGGCTTTCACCGGCGAGACGTCCACGGGGCGGCTGATCATGCAGTACGCGGCCGAGAACCTGAAACCGGTCACGCTGGAGCTGGGCGGCAAGTCTCCGAACATCTTCTTCGACGACGTGTGGGAGAAGGACGACGAGCTGCGCGACAAGGCCCTCGAAGGGTTCACGATGTTCGCGCTGAACCAGGGCGAGGTCTGCACGTGCCCCTCCCGGGGGCTGATCCAGCGCGGCAACTACCCCGACTTCCTGGCCGCGGCCGTCGCCCGCACCGAGCTGATCAGGCCCGGGCACCCGCTCGACACCGACACGATGATCGGCGCGCAGGCCTCCAGCGAGCAGCTGACCAAGATCCTGTCCTACATCGACATCGGCCGGCAGGAGGGCGCCAAGGTCCTCACGGGCGGCGAACGCGCCGAGTACGACGGTGACTTGAAGGGCGGCTACTACGTGCAGCCGACCATCTTCGAGGGCGACAACCGGATGCGTGTCTTCCAGGAGGAGATCTTCGGTCCCGTCGTCTCGGTGGCCTCGTTCGACGGCTTCGACGACGCGATCAGGATCGCCAACGACACGTCGTACGGCCTCGGCGCGGGTGTGTGGACCCGCGACATCAACACGGCCTACCGCGCCGGGCGCGCGATCCAGGCGGGCCGTGTCTGGACGAACTGCTACCACGCCTACCCCGCGCACGCGGCGTTCGGCGGCTACAAGCAGTCCGGGATCGGCCGGGAGACGCACAAGATGATGCTGGACCACTACCAGCAGACGAAGAACATTCTTTGTTCTTACAGCCCTCGGAAGCTCGGCTTCTTCTAGAGCCTGAAGTCGGGTTGCCCGGAGGCAATCTTGCGCTCCGGGCAACCAAGCTTGCAGGCACCAAATGCAATCAACTGAACTTGTCGAGATCGAAGAGCTTCAGGCCGCACAGCTCACGTCGCACGGCATCCCAGCTCTTTCACCGTCCCTGCGATGCGGAGTCGCCCGTGCTCGCGCCGTCGCGGCCGGACCACCGACGCCGTCGGCCGTCGCACCTCGTCCACCTGACGTGCCCGTGGCGGGAGCAGCGCCCGCCTGGCGGACGTCGGTCGGCGCCCTGGTCGGTCCGGGCGCCGGTCTGGCACTGGAATCGCTCCTGCGCGGCGACGCCGAGGGTGCTGACCACACGTCCGGACCGCCCGTTCAGGTCACCGGGCCCGGGGTGGGCGGTGCCGGATCGTAGTCGGCCTTTTCGGTGAGGTCGCGCAGGCGCGTTGCGGCGGTGAGCATGTCCCGGTGGCTGGTGTAGAGGGCGTTGACGCCGAAGCGGAGCAGGTCGGGCGCGCGCATGTCCGCGATGACCCCGACCTCCGCGAGGGCGACGGCCAGACCGCGGGCGTGGGCGTGGCGGAGGGTGACCTGACTGCCGCGGCGGCCGGGTTCGGCCGGGGTGACGGGGGTGAAGCCCAGAGGGGTCAGGAGTTCGTCCGCGCAGCGCAGGAAGAAGCCTGTCAGCGACAGGCTCTTGGTACGGAGCCGGGCCAGGTCGACGCCGTCGAAGGCGGTGAGGGCCGCTTCCAGGGCGAGCAGGGAGAGGATCGGCGGGGTGCCGATGCGGGCGCGGGCGATGCCGGGGGCAGGCGTGTAGGAGTCGGCCAGGGCGAAAGGATCGGCGTGGCCGGTCCAGCCCGGCAACGGGGTTTCCAGCGTGGCGTGGTGGCGTCGGGCGACGTAGAGGAAGGCGGGAGCGCCGGGGCCGCCGGAGAGGAACTTGTAGCCGCAGCCGACCGCCAGGTCCACGCCCAGACCGTCGACGTCCAGGGGCAGGGCGCCGGCGGCGTGGCACAGATCCCACAGCGCCAGGGCCCCGGCGTCGTGCGCGGCCCGGGTCAGCGTCCGCATGTCGTACAGCTCGCCGGTGCGGTAGTCGACGGGCGAGTAGCTGACGACGGCGACCCGTTCGCCCTCGGCGGCGAGGAGGTCCGGAAGGTCCCCCGGGCGCACGTGCCGTACCTCAAGGTCGCGGCGGCGGGCGACCGCGTCGGCGAGGTAGCGGTCGGTCGGGAAGTGCCCGGGGTCGGTGACCAGCAGCGGGCGGTCCGGGCGGAGGGCGGCGGCGGCGTCGAGGGCGGTGAAGAGCTGCACGCTGGTGGAGTCGCCCGCGATCGTCTGCCCCGGCGCCGCCCCGATGAGCCTCCCGACGGCATCGCCGACGCGCAGCGGCGCCTCCCACCAGCCGGCCGCGTTCCAGGAGCCGATGAGTCCGGTCGCCCACTGGCGCCGTACGACGTCGTCCAGGGCCGCCGGCACGGCGGCGGGCAGTGGGCCCAGGGAGTTGCCGTCGAGGTACACGACGTCCGGCGGGAGCAGGAAGCGTGCCCGGAGGTCGGCCAGGGTGTCGTCGGCGTCCAGCCGTGCGGCCTGCTCGTGCAGGGTGTCGGTTGCGGAGAGTGCGGTGGTCATCGGTGTGTGGCCTCCTCGTCCGCGCGGCCGGCGTCCGCCGGGAAGTGGGCGGCCGCCATGTCCCGGAGGGTGTCGGCGACCGCGCGGGCGCCGGGTGCCCCGGGTTCGATGAGGGTGTAGTGGCCGGTGCCGGGCAGGACGACCGTCCTGAGGTCCTGGTGCACGGCCGCGTAATCGCTGAACTGCGTGAGGGGGACCTCCTCGTCCGCGGCGCCGTGCAGGAGCACGGTGGCCACGCCCGTGACCCCTGTGCCGCGCAGCAGGGTGAGGGGGTCGACCTCGGGCAGGCGGGCCGTGAAGTGCTCCTCGCCGCCGAGGAGTTGCAAGGCGGCGTCATCGCTGAGGCGGTCGCGGCGGGTGGCGGTGAGGTCGGTGATCGGGGCGAGGGCGAGCACACTCGTCGGCAGGGTGCGGGTGTACCAGCGGGAGGCGGGCGGCAGCAGGCCCCGGGCGGCGCACCACAGGGCCAGGTGGCCGCCGGAGCAGTGGCCTGCCAGGACGTAGGGGCGGCCTGCGGGCAGCGTGTCGACGATGCGGGCGATGTCGTCGAAGGTCTCGGGGTAGCCGCCCGCACCGCCGGACCGTCTGAAGCCCGGGAGCAGCACATTGAACCCCTGCGTGGACAGCCAGTCGGCGAAGGGGGTCAGGTGCATCCGGTCGTAGCGCCAGTAGCCGCCGTGCAGGAGGATCACCAGCGGGGCGTCCGGGTCCTCGGACGGCCAGGCGTCGTAGGACTGGTGGGGGTGGTCGCCGTAGCGGCCGTGCACCGGGGCCAGGACCGGCTTCAGGCTCAGGACCCGTCGCTCCTCCTCGGCCGCGAAGGCGGAGATCGGCCTAGACGTCACCGCGCACCTCCCACAGTTCGGGGAAGACCGGCCGGGCCGCGCGCTGTTCGAGCCAGGCGAGCCCGGCGGATCCGGCGCTGCCCGGTTTGGCTCCCATGGCGCGGCGGACCACCAGGACGTGGTCGAACCGCCAGCGGGTGACGAGTTCGGCGATGTCCGTGAGCAGTTCGCCCAGGGCGAGGTGGGGGTGGTGCTGCGGACCGGCGTAGACGTGCCTCCACGCCTCCACCACGCCGGGGTCTCCGTCGTAGGGGCGGATCACGTCCCGTTCGCGGACATGGGCCGGGACCGGCAGGCCCTGGCGGTGGAGGTAGGCCAGCACGTCGTCGTACAGGGACGGTTCGCGGTAGGTCTCGGCGAGCGCCTCGTGGACGGCCGGGTCGCCGCGGTGGGCGCGCAGCAGTCCGGCGGACTTGTCGCCGAGGAGGAACTCCATATGCCGGTACATCGCCGACTGGAAACCCGAGGCCCGGCCGAACGCGGCCCTGAAGCCGTTGAACTGGGCAGGCGTCAGGGCGGCGATGGGCTCCCAGGCGCCGCTCAGAGCGGTCAGCGCGCGGCGGCTGCGCACCAGCGCGTCCATGGCGGCGGGCAGGTCGTCCTTGGCGAAGGCGACCTTGGCGGTGCGCCACTCGTGCACGATCAGGGTGAACCACAGCTCCATCACCTGGGTGGTGACGAGGAAGCCCATCTCGTCCGGGGCCTCGGTGAGCGGGTGCTGCAGCGTGTTGAGGACCGAGGCGTGCACATACGTGTCGTAGGGGCTGGCGCCCTCGAAGGGGCAGGTCAGGGTGTCGTCGGTGGCCGGTGCGTCGAGGGTGGTCGTGCGGTCGTTCATCACATCTCCCAGGAGTGCGTAGGGGTCACACACCGAGGTGGGCGCCGCCGGAGGCGTCGATCCACTGACCGGTCACCCAGCGGGCGTCGTCGCTCGCGACGAAGGAGACGACGTCCGCGATGTCCACCGGGTCGCCGAGCCGGCCGAACGTGGAGGCCTCGGAGTAGCGGCGGCGGATCTCCGGGACGGCGAGGGTGGGGTTGATCTCCGTCTCGGTGTAACCGGGTGCGACGGCGTTGACGGTGATGCCCCGCGGGCCGAGCTCCTGGGCCAGGGAGAGGGTGAGGTAGTCGAGGGCGGCCTTGGTCATGGTGTAGGAGACGATCGCCGGGAAGGCGACGCGGGTCGCGACGGAGGAGATGTTGACGATCCTGCCGCCGTCCCGCAGGCGGTCCAATCCGCGCTGGATGATGAAGAACGGCGCCTTGGCGTTGATGGCGAAGACGCGGTCGTAGTCGGCCTCCGTCACCTGGGCGATGGGGCGGGGTACGGTGATGCCCGCGTTGTTGACGAGGATGTCCAGGTCCGCCGGGGCGTCCTGCTGCGCCAGGGCGTCGTCGAAGGCGGACCACAGGGTGTCGGCGTCGCCGGGGACGCCGAGTTCGGCGTGGACGGGGAAGGCGCGGCCGCCGTCGGCCTGGATCTCCTTGACGGTCCGCTCGGCTGCCGTCGGGTCGTGGCCGTAGTGGACCGCGACGAGGGCGCCTTCGCGGGCGAGGCGGTGACTGATGGCTCTGCCGATGCCCCGGCTGCCTCCGGTGACCAGGGCGGTCTTCCCCGTGTGGCGGGCGGTGGCGGTCATCGTGGGTCTCCTTCGCTGAGGGGAGGCGCTGACGGATCAGGCGTCGAAGTCGAACGTGCTCGGGATGGCCGATCAGGCGTCGAAGTCGAGGGTGATCTCGGGAGTGCGGGGCCTGGCGCGGCAGACGAGCGTGTAGCCGGCGGCACGGTCGCGTACGTCCAGGGCGTGCTGGCCGTCCGCCGTCACCTGTCCGGACACGACCTTCGCGCGGCAGCTGCCGCAGACGCCCTCCCGGCAGGCGTAGGGCACGTCGGGGTGGCTGCGCAGCAGTGCGTCGAGCAGGACCGGGTCGTCCGGCAGGACGGCGGCGGCACGGCGGCGCCCGTCGAGCAGGGCCGTGACCCGGTACTCCCCCGCCCTCGGCGCCTGCCCGAGCGGCTCCGGCTCTGGTGGCTGCCTGTCCTCGGCGGTGAACAGCTCCCAGCGGACGAGCGAGGGATCCGCGCCGAGGCCTGCCAGCACGTGCCGGGCGGTGGTGACGAGGCCGGGCGGTCCGCACAGGGCGAACGTGGTGTCCGGGCCCGGCCGGGCGTCCACGGCGGCCAGCAGCCGGCGCACTCCGGACGCGTCCAGCCGCCGTGCGAGCGGACCGCCCCCGCTCCCCCGGTCCTCCCGCGTCAGCACGTACAGGACGGTGAAACGGTCGACGAACTCGTCCTTGACCTGCGCCAGTTCATCGGCCAGCACGGCGTCGGCGGAGGTGCGCACCGAGTGGACCAGACTGACGCGGCAGGTCGGGTCCCGGCGCAGCGCGTGGGCGGCCATCGGGGCCAGGGGGGTGATGCCGGTGCCGCCCGCGAGGAGCACATGATGGGCGCCCGGCAGCCGCGGCAGGGCGAAGGCGCCGGTGGGCGCGGAGAGTTCCAGACGCGCGCCGGGTACGAGCCGGGTGGTGGCGTACTCGCCGAAGCCGCCCGGGCCGGAGCGTTTTATCACCAGGCGGAGCGCCGAGGGGGCGTGCGGTGGTGGGCAGAGCGAGTAACTGCGGCGCAGTTCGGTGCCGGCGGCCTGCCGGTGCCGGACGACGACGTGCCGGCCGGGGTGGTGGGCGAAGACATCGCGCAGGTTGGTGGGCACGTGCAGGGTGACGGCGACCGTGTCGGCGCTCAGGTGACGGACCTCGCGGACGTCCAGCGGGTGCCAGCCGGAGCGGCGGGGCGGGCCGGCCGGTGCCTCGTCGAGGAGGGCGGGCGGGGCGGTGTTCACGGTGTGCCTCACAACGCGGTCAGGTGGGGGAAGGGCTCGCGGCACGCGGTGCACCACAGCACCGACTGACAGCGGGCCGGGCCGAAGGCGCTGTGCGGCCGGGTGGCCCTTGATCCGCAGTGCGGGCAGGGCACGGCGCCCAGCGCGACGGGGACCGGGCTGTCGGGTGCCGGGGTCACGGGTGGCGCGATGCCGTGCGCGGCGAGCGCGCGCCGCCCCTCGGGGGTGATGCGGTCCGTCGTCCAGGGGGGCGTCAGGACGTGCCGGACGCGGCCGTCCGGGTGGCCGCAGGAGGTCAGGACCTCCCGCACGGCGGCGGTGATCTCGGGCAGCGCGGGGCAGCCGAGGTAGGTGGGCGTGATCTCCACCTCCAGCACGCCGTCGGCGCCGGGGGCGACACGGCCCACCACGCCGAGGTCGCCGAGGCCGATCACCGGCAGTTCCGGGTCCGGGAGCGCGGCCACCCGCTCGCGCACCTCCTGGGCGGAGCGGCGGGCTGTGACCGCAGCGGGCGTGGGTGCGTTCACCAGGTACCGCCGGGGAACTGCCTGCGCACGGACTGCAGTTCGGCGATCAGTGGCCCGAACTCCTCGGTGTGCAGGCCCGCGCGGCCGCCGGTGGCCGACCAGGTGGGAGCGGGCACGGCGAGGCCCGCCTCGGTGACGACGCCGGTGACCCGCCCGAGCCATGTGTCACGCAGGGGTGCCGGGGAGGGCACGGTGCCGGACGCGGCCAGGCGGCGCAGGAGGTCGTCCTCCTCGAAGAGTTCGCCGGTGTAGGGCCACACCCGCTCCAGGGCGTGTCGCATGCGGCGCGCGCTCTCGGCGGTGCCGCGTCCCAGGGTCTCCGTCCAGCGGTCGGCGTGCAGCCGGTGGAAGGCGACCTCCTTGGCGGCCCGGGCCCCGAACGCGGCGAGCTCGGGGTCGACGCAGTGCGCGAGGTTCTCGTAGTGGAGGACGGCGTAGTGGGTGTAGGCGAGTTGCCGGGCCACCGTCACGGCGAAGTCGCCGTTGGGCAGCTCGGTCAGCAGGGCGTTGGTGAACTCGCGCTCCGAGCGGGTGTAGGCGAAGTCGTCCTCGGTGCGGCCGGTTCCGTCGAGGCGGCCGGCGCGGGTGAGCAGCGCGCGGGCGTGGCCGATCAGGTCGAGGGCGATGTTGGACAGGGCCAGGTCCTCGTCGATGGTCGGCGCACGGGTGATCCACTGGCACAGCCGCTGTCCGAGGATGAGCGCGTCGTCGCCGAGGCGCGTCGCGTACCGGGCCAGATCGGGGTGGGCGGCGGACGGCGGCACGTCCGGCAGGGTGCCGGGGCGCACTGCCACAACGTCACTCGTCGTGCTCACCTTCGGGGCCCTTCTCGGTCAGCGGTGCGTAGTGCTCGGGGTAGCGGTACGGCTTGTGGCGGGCGCCCGCGAAGTACGGGTCGCGTTCGTCCGGGGAGGCCGTGTGCACGGCGTCGGAGCGGACCACCCACAGCGACAGGGGTTCGCCCCGGCGCGTGTACAGGTCGCGGGCGGCGGCCAGTGCCGCGTCCGGGCCGGCGGCACGCACCGACCCCACGTGCTGGTGCGCCAGGCCCCTGCGGGCGCGCAGGAACACCTCCCAGGACGCCGGCGCGCCCTGTCGTGCCGCGCTCATGCGGCCGCTCCCCGCGGCTCGTCCGTCCTCGCGGCGTACGCGACGGCGGCCTCCCTGACCCAGGCGCCGTCCTCGTGCGCGGCCAGGCGGCTCGCGATGCGCTGCCGCGCCCAGTGGGTGTCGTCGCCCAGGGCCGTGCGGTAGGTGTCCCAGTCGACGGGCGTGAAGTCGTAGTGCCCGCGCTCCTCGTTCCAGCGGATCGCCGGGTCGGGCAGCGTCAGGCCGAGGCGCTCGGCCTGCGGGACGCAGGTGTCGACGAAACGCTGGCGCAGCTCGTCGTTGGGGTGGCGCTTGATACCCCAGGCCATCGCGCGGCGGGAGACCGCGGCCCCCAGCGCAGCGGTCCGCGCGTCGGCGCCGCCCGCCTCCGTGTCGGGCGGTCCGAACATCAGCGCCACCGCCGGCAGCCACCAGCGGTTCACCGCGTCCTGCGCCATCTCCTTCTGCTCCGGGGTCCCCTCGCACAGGGTGCGCATCAGGTCGTAGCCCTGACGCACGTGGAAGGCCTCCTCCTGGCAGACGCGGCGCATCGCCCGGGCATAGGGCCCGTAGGACGTACGGCACAGGGGTGCCTGGTTGATGACGGCGGCGCCGTCCGTCAACCAGGCGATGGCGCCGGTGTCCGCCCAGGTCAGCGCGGGATGGTTGAAGGTGGCCGAGGCGCGCTGCCGGCCGTGGTGCAGGGCGTCCAGCAGGTCGGCGCGGTCCACGCCGAGTGTCTCGGCCGCGGAGTACAGGTACAGGCCGTGGCCCGCCTCGTCCTGCACCTTGGCGAGCAGGACCGATTTGCGATGCAGGGACGGGGCTCGGGTGAGCCAGGCGCCCTCGGGCTGCATGCCGATGATCTCGGAGTGGGCGTGCTGGGCGATTTGACGGACCAGCATGCGGCGGTAGCCGTCGGGCATCCAGTCGCGCGGTTCGATCGTCTCGCCGTCGGCGATGAGCGCGTCGAAGTGGGCGAGCAGGTCGGCCTCGTCCGCGGTGGCGGAGGCCGTGGTGGTGGCGGTGGTCGACGCGGTCACCGGACACCGCCCGGACGTGCGGCGACCGTAGCGGCGGTGCCGTGCTGCGGGCACCGTCGCGGGGACCGGACCCGTACCGGCTGCCTGGGCACGCACATCACTCCTTCGGTTCGACGACCGCCCGCGCGGGGTGCCGGGCGGAGCGGGTTGCTTCGTTGCGATAAGAGGCCGGGCGTGCGGCCCGGCTATCCCCGCACCGCGAGGTTCGGGTGCGTGACAAAGCTCACGGGGCGGTCCGGGGAGTGCGGCCGGGCCGCGGCGGCCTCTTGAGGAGGTGACAGTCGTGGACCGCGGCGGCCGGCACGCCGAGGCGAAAGGGGAAACCATGAGCACCATCAGGGAGTTGCTGGTCGAACTCACCGGCACCGTCGAGTACGCCGACCGGATCGGCGACGACGCCGACCTGGCCGCCAGCGGCATCGACTCCGGGGACCTGGTGCGCCTGGTCCTGCTGGTCGAGCAGCGGCTCGGGGTCGAAATCACCGCCGAGGACATGGAGGAGCTGCGCACGATCGGTGACTACGAGCGTTTCGTGGCCGAGCGCGCGGGCGCCGGCGCGAGCGGCGGTGCGTGATGTGGCTGACGCAGCTGCTGGAGCGCAACCGCCAGTGCCGGCCCGGCCGGATCGCGCTGGTGGACGACGAACGCAGCGTCACCTGGGCCGAGCTGCACGACCGTACGCGGCAACTGGCCCACGGCCTCGCGGAATTGGGTATCGGGCGGGGTGACCGGGTGGCCGTGCTCTCCAAGGACCGGATCGAGGTCCTGGAGAGCTACTTCGCGCTGGCCCGCCTCGGCGCGCTGTTCGTGCCGCTCAATCACAGCCTGACCGAGCTCGAGGTCGCCGGGATCGTCGAGCGCGTCGGCGCGGTGGCCGTCCTCGGCGAGTCCGAACTGCTCGACCGCCACGCCGAACTGCCGAAGTCGGTGCGCCTCCGGGTCGCCTTCGACAAGCCCGCCTTCGCGGCGCTGGGCACCCTGGCCGAAGAGCGGGAGCTGCCGGACGTCGCCGACACCGACCCCATCGCCGTACTGCACACCTCGGCGACCACCGGGCAGGCCAAGGGCGTGACGGTCGACAGCGCGTCCTTCCGCGCGATCGCCCTCGGCTGGCTCGTGATGGCCCGCCACACCGACGACATCGTCATGGTCAACTGCTGCCCTCTGTACCACGGCAGCATGGTCGTCTCCCTCACCTACCTGGCGGCCGGAGCGACGATCGTGCTGATGCCCGGATTCACTCCGCAGCGGGCGCTGTCGGCGGTGGAGCGGCACCGCGCCACGCACATGTGGCTGGTGCCTCAGATGCTGCGCTTCATGCTCCAGGCGAAGGCGTCCGGGCACACCGACCTGTCCTCCCTGCGGGAGGTGCTGTACGGGGCCGCCCCCATGCCGCTCGACGTCTACGCCGACGCGGTCGAACGGCTCGGGTGCGGCTTCCGGCAGGTGTACGGCATGACCGAGGTGGGGGGCCCGTTCGTCACGCTCGGTCCCGACGAGCACCCCGCGCCCGGGGACGTGACCGCCCGCATCCCGTGCGGACGGGTCGTGCCGGGCATGTCCGCCCGCGCTGTCGACGAGGCAGGCCGGGAACTGCCGGCCGGCGAGATCGGCGAGATCGTGGTGCGGGGGCCGGGCGTCATGCAGGGCTACTGGAACGACCCGGAGGCCACCCGCGAGATCACCCGCGACGGCTGGATCAGGACAGGTGACCTCGGCTTCATGGACGACGAGGGCCGCATCAGCCTGGTGGACCGCACCAAGGACGTGATCATCCGCGCGGGTCAGAACGTCTACCCCTCCGAGATCGAGCGCGCCCTGATGACCCACCCGGCGGTCCGGGATGCGGCGGTCGTCGGCATGCCCGACGAGGACTACGGCGAGGTGCCGCTGGCCTACGTGACCCTGGAGGCGGGCGCGGAGCCGAGCACCGCGGAGTTGCTCGCACACGTGACGGGGCTGCTCGCGCCGTACAAGCGGCCGCGGCGGGTGGAGTTCGTCGAACAGGTGCCGCGCAATCCCGCCGGCAAGATCATCAAGAAGCTGCTGCGGGTATGAGGGCGCGCGAGGGCGGACGGCGATGAGTGAACGCCCGACACGCCCCGGGCCGGCCACGACGCGGACGCCGTGGCCGGCCCGAGCCGGTGCGGAGCTTGTGCCGGCGGTTCGGGGCTGCGGGAGACCCCTGTGGTGGGGCCGGGCTGAAGAGGGGCCGCACCGTGGCGAGCCGTTGCCGTGGGTGCGCGATGACCTGGCCGCGCTGCGTCCGCTCCTTCTCGCCGCCGGACTCGGGCTCGGTGTCGCGGCCGCATCCGAACCGGGTGCGGAACCGGCCGGGCCCGCCGAGGCGGCTGCCGCGGCGTCGATGCCGGAGCAGCGGCGGCGGGAGTTCCTGGCCGGCCGGCGGGCCGCCCGCCGGGCCCTGTGGGCGGTGGGGCTGGACTGCGGTGAGATCCCCCGGTCGGGGCGCCTGCCGGTGTTCCCGCCGGGCCGGGCCGCGTCCATCTCGCACAGTGCGGGGATCGCCGTCGCCGTGACGCGCGGTGCCGACGGGGAATTGCCTCTCGGCTGTGACCTGGAGCTGCGGCCCCTCCCCCGCGAGGCGGCCCGTCTGGTGCTGCGTGCGGACGAGGAGCCGCTGCTCGTGGTCTGGTCGGTGACCGCGTTGTTCTCTGCCAAGGAATCTGCGTGGAAGGCCCTCGCCGTGGCGGACGGGGGCCTGCGGGACCTGCGGGCCTCGTCCTGCGGGGACGAACTGCGTGTCTGCCTTCGCGTGGATCCCGCGCGTGCCGTGCGGGTGCGGGTCGTACACGCCGGGCCGGCGGGAGTCTTCAGCTACGTGACCGGCTGGGATGCCATTCCCGGCTGACAGAAGCCGCCCGCCCCCGGGTGCGCCGGGGGACGGGCGGGGCGACGGGTCAGCGCTCCGGCGTCGTGCCGCCGTCCCGGTAGGAACGCCGCACCGCGTCGGCCGCCTTGTCGGTCCGGGCGTCGTACTTGTTGCCCGTGCGCTCGTCGACCATGCGCTCGGCGCCCGAGACGCCCTTGTCCGCCTGGTCGGGGTGGCCCTTGGCCATCTCCTTGGCCTTGTTCATCATGTCGCCCAGCTTGCCCATGGGGGTACCTCCAAGAGGTGCGCGTGCGTCGTACCCCGTCGCAGGTACCCCTCGGGCCGCGGGCGAATCACCCCAGGTCGCCCACCCGGGCCGCCATGTTGCCCGCCGGGTGCCGGTTGTCGTGGATGAGCTGGTGGGCGAGGCCGATCTCGTCGAAGTCGAAGGTCTGGGACAGGCACGGATCGATGATCCCCTGGTCGATCAGCCGGGTGACCTCACGTGCTTCTCGTGCCGTGGCGACGTGCGAGCCCTGCAGCCGCTTCTGCCGCATCCACAGGAACCGCAGGTCGACGTCGCCGTTGTAGCCGGTGGTGCCGCCGCACAACACGACCATGCCGCCGTTGTCGCACAGGTACAGGGAGGTGGGGATGGTGTCGGCGCCGGAGTGTTCCAGCACGATGCGCGGGCTGCGGCGCTCGCCCAGCACCTCCCAGAAGGCCCGTCCGAAGGCTCTGGCTCCCGACAGCCAGCGTGCCATCGCCGCTTCGTCGGAGGTGTCCGGGAGCCTCCCCCAGTGGTCGAACCTCCGCCGGTCGATGAAGCCCTCGGCGCCCAGCCTGAGGCAGAACTCGCCCCGTTCCTCGCTGGAGACGACCGCGACGGGGATGCCGCCGACGTGCCGGACGAGCTGGATGGCGATGCAGCCCAGTCCGCCCGCGCCACCCCAGATCAGTACCGGGTCGCCGGGGCGGACCGTGTGCGGCGGCCAGCCGAAGAGCTGGCGGTAGGCGGTGGCGGCGGTCGCCATGTAGCAGGCGGCCTCCGCCCAGGGCAGCCGTGCGGGCTTGGGGTGGCACATGTAGTCGTCGACGACGGCGAACTGGGCGAACGAGCCGTAGTTCTCCTCGTAGCCCCACACCCGCTGGGTGGCGGACCACGTGGGGTCGCCGCCGAGACGGATGTCCTCGGCCTTCTCGTCCCAGCGGTTGGCGAGGACGACGACCTCGTCGCCGAGCTCCACCCCGCGTACGTCCTCGCCGACCGCCCACACGATCCCGGACAGGTCGGAGCCGCCGATGTGGAAGTCCTCGGTGGCGCCCGCCTTCTGCCGTGCGGCGATCACGTCGAGCGGCGAACCGAGCGCCGCCCAGACGTTGTTGTAGTTGATGCCGGCCGCCATCACCTTCACCAGGACCTGGCCGCGCCCCACGGGCGGCACGTCGACCACCTCGGTACGGAAGGCGTCGACGGGCTGTCCGTAGCGCTCACGGCGGATGAGCGAGGCGTACATCTTCTTCGGGGCGGTGCCCATCTCGGGGGCGTCACCGAGTTCGTAGAGGTCCTGGGTCGCTTGCACGCTGGTTCTCCTCGTCGCGGGTCTCACGGGGAAGGGGTGTACAGGCGCGGTCGCCGAGGGCGCGCAGTGCCTTCGTCACCGTTTCGCCGATGCGGGCGATGGGTTCGGGTTCGGTCATCTCGTAGTGGCCACAGGGCACGCGGTGGTCGTGGAGGGTTCCGTCGACGTGCGGCCGCCAGCTGTCGGCCTTGCCGGGCAGCACCGCCAAATCCGCCGGGTGTTCGGTGTGCTGCTCCTCGGCGGCGCTGAAGAACAGCACGTCACCGCGGTAGGTGCCAGGGGTGAATTGGGGCGCGATGCGCAGGTTGTTGCGCATGACGGCGGCGATGGCGGCGGCCTCGGCGCCGCTGACGGGGACGCTCGCCGGGTCGGCCGCGACGCGGGCGTCGATCTGGTCCAGGACCGCCTCCACGGAGGCCTGTGCGTCGACGGGGAGGCCGGCCACCCTGGACAGCAGGGCGGCGACCTGACGTTCTGTGGCGTCGGCGTCGTGTGCCGTGCCGTGCGGCTGGGGCGCGTCGAGCATGGCGAGGAGTTCGACCTGCTCGCCGTCGCGTTGCAGAGCGCAGGCCATGGCGTGGGCGACGAATCCGCCGTAGGACCAGCCGAGCAGCCGGTAGGGGCCGCGGGGTTGCACCCGGCGTACCTGGTCGAGGTAGTGGGCGACCATGGCGGCGGCGTCCGGGGCGGGCGGCCGGGTGCCGTCGAGGCCGGCGGCCTGGATGCCGTAGACGGGCTGGTCGCCGCCGAGGTGGGGCAGCAGACCCGTGTAGCGCCAGGCGACGCCCGCGCCGGGGTGGACGCAGAACAGGGGGGCGGCGCTGCCCTCGGCACGCAGCGGCAGCAGCGGGCCGAGCGCGGAAGAGGTGATCTCCGGGGCCGGCCCGTCCGGCCGGCCGGCCGCGGCGAGGACTCCGGCCACGGTGGGCGCGGCCAGCAGGGTCGCCGCCGGGACGTGGAGGACGCCGGTCTGGCGCAGCCGTCCCGCCAGCAGCACGGCGCGCATCGAGTCGCCACCGAGGTCGAAGAAGTTGTCGTGCACCCCGATGCCGCCGATGCCGAGGGTCTCCTCCCAGAGCCGGGTGACCTCCCGTTCGCGGTCGTCGCGGGGCGGTACGTGTTCGGTCGTCAGCCGGGGCCGGGGGGCGAGGCCGGGGCCTGCCGCTGTCGTGGTGCCGTCGGAGGGGGCGGGCTCCGTCCGGGCGCCGGGCGCGTCGATCCAGTGACGGTGGCGCTCGAAGGCGTATGGGGGCAGCGGCACCCGCCGGGGCGCGCCCGGCACCGGGGGCAGCGCGCGGTCCACGCCCGCGCTCCACAGCCGTCCCAGCGCTTCGGCGAGGACGAAACCGTCGGACGCCTCGGCCTTGGCGTGGCGCATGGTGGCCACCGTCACCGGTGTCCGGTCGGTGAGGCGGCCGGCGGCGAGCTTGCTCAGGGTGTCGCCCGGCCCGATCTCCACGAGGACGGGGTGCAGCCGGTCCCACAGGGCGGTGATGCCGTCGGCGAACCGCACGGTGTCGCGGGTGTGGGCGAGCCAGTGCTGGACGGAGGTGGCCTGGGCGTCGGTGACCCAGGTGCCGGTGACGTTGGTGACGTACGGGATGCGCGGCGGGCGCAGGGTGACCTGGCGCAGTCGGGTCTCGTAGGCCGGCAGGATCGGGTCCAGGACCTGCGAGTGGGCCGCGACGGGGATGCGCAGGCGGCGGAACGGGATGCCGCGCCGGGTGAGTCCGGCCTCGAAGCGGGTGACGGCGCCGAGGTGTCCGGCGACCGTGCAGGCGGTGGGGCCATTGACAGCGGCGAGGGACAGGTCGGCGTCGAGCAGCGGCCGGATCCGTTCGGCCGGAGCGGCGACGCCGACGGTGGCTCCGCCGGCGGAGCTGATGAGCCGGATGCGTTCGGTGACCAGGGGCAGCATGTCGGCGAGGTCGATGACGCCGGCCAGGCAGGCGGCCGTGTACTCGCCGAGCGAGTGGCCGATCAGCGCGTCGGGGCGCACGCCCGACTCGATGAGCGTACGGGCCAGGGCGTACTCGGTGACGACGAGCCCGAGGAAGGCGGAGGTGTCGTCGGGCCGTTGCTCCTCGAAGAGGGCGGTGCGCAGGTCGGCGTCGAGGACGGGCCGCAGGATGCGGGCGCACTCGTCGACGGTGTCGCGGTAGACGGCCTGGTCGCGGTACAGCTCCTTGCCCATGCCCGGGTACTGGGTGCCGCCGCCGGGCAGCAGGAACGCCACGCGGGCCGGGTCGTCGGCGAGCGGAGGGATGGCCGGGGTCGCGGAGCGCAGTGCGTCCAGGGCCTCCTCGCGGGTGGCCGCCGTGACGGTGAGCCGGTGGCGCAGTGCGGGCCGGTCGGTGCGCAGGGAGTGGGCCACGTCGTCCAGGCGCAGGTCGGGCCGGCGTTCGAGGTGCCGGGCGAGTGCGGTGGCCTGGCCGCGCAGGGCGCCGGCGGTGCGCGCCGACAGGGGCAGCACCAGGCGGCGGCCGTCGTGGGGCGGGCGGGGCGGGGCGGGGGGCGTGCGGGGGGCTTCCTCCAGGACGACGTGGGCGTTGGTGCCGCCGATACCGAAGGCGCTGACGGCCGCCCGGCGGGGGTGGTCGCCCTCGGGCCACTCCTCCAGCGCGGTCGGCACGCGGAAGGGGCTCGCGTCGAAGTCGATGAGCGGGTTGGGCCGGTCGAAGTGCAGGCTCGGCGGGATCTGCCGGTGCTCCAGGGCCAGGACCGCCTTGATGAGTCCGGCGATGCCGGCGGCGGCTCCGAGGTGGCCGATGTTGGTCTTGACCGAGCCGAGCGCGCAGAACCCGGTGCGGTCCGTGCTGTGCCGGAAGGCTTCCGTCAGGGCGGACACCTCGATGGGGTCGCCGAGTTTGGTGGCGGTGCCGTGCGCCTCGATCAGGCCGATGGTGGCGGCGTCGACCTCGGCCTGGGCCTGCGCGGCGAGGATGACCTCGGTCTGTCCGGCGGCGCTGGGCGCGCTGAAGCCCACCTTGCGCCGTCCGTCGTTGTTGACGGCGCTGCCGCGGATGACGGCGCGGATGCGGTCGCCGTCGGCGAGGGCGTCCTCGAGCCGCTTGAGTACGACGGCGCCCACACCGTCGCCGGAGGAGGTGCCGGCGGCGTCCGCGGCGAAGGCGCGGCAGTGCCCGTCGGGCGAGAAGGGCCCGTCGGGTACGTGGCGGTAGCCCAGTACTGCGGAGGGGTTGAGGGAGACGGCGGCGGCGAGCGCGGTGTCGCAGCGGTGGTCGAGCAGGTCCTGGCAGGCGGTGTGCACGGCGACCAGCGCGGTGGAGCAGGCGGTCTGCAGGGACACGCTGGGCCCGGTGAGGCCCAGTTCGTAGGAGACTCGGGTGGCGAGCGTGCCGAGGGAGTTGGCGGTGGCGGCGTGGACGAGCGCCACCGAGCCGGGCTGTCCGGCGTAGCGGGGGTGGACGTGGGCGGGGTAGTAGCGGCTGTCGCCGGCCCCCGCGTACACGCCGAACGCCTCCCCCGCACGGTCGCCGCCGAGGCAGCCGGCGTCCTCCAGGGCGTGGTAGGCCGTCTCCAGCAGCAGCCGCTGCTGGGGGTCGACGACGGCGGCCTCGGCGGGGCTGTAGCCGAAGAAGCCGGAGTCGAAGCGGTCGATGCCCTCGACCACCGACGCCATGCGGATCAGGGCCGGGTCGTCGAGGTCTCGCGGGTCGCCGCCGGCGGCGAGGAACTCCTCGTCGGTGACGGGCCGTACGGACTCCCGGCCGGCCGCGAGGTTGTCCCAGAAGGCGTCGAGATCGCCGGCGCCGGGGAAGCGGCCCGCCAGGCCGATGACGGCGACGGCGGGCAGGTCGTGGTCGTGGGGTGCGGTGGTGTTGTGCACGGCCTGTGCCTCGTCCTCTCCCGGTTCGGTGGTGTGCGCAGTGCGGTCGGTCCGCTCAGACATGGCCGCGGTCCTTGCCCTGGCGGGCGGAGCGGCGGGCGCGGGCCGCGCGTTGCCGGCGGGCCTGTTCCCTGGCGCGGTCCAGGCCGTCGCCGCTCTCCGGCCGGGAGGCCGCCTCGACGTCGGCCACCGGGCCCGCACTGGTGGCCGACAGGTGGCGGGCCAGGTCCCGGACTGTGGGGTGCGCGAAGAGGTCGACGACGGACAGCTCGCTGCCGATGGCGCGGTTGACGGCGCTCTGCGCGGTGACCAGGAGCAGCGAGTTGCCGCCCAGGTCGAAGAAGTTGTCGTCCAGGCCCACCCGGTCGCGGTCCAGGACCTCGCGCCACACCTGGGCGAGCCGGCCCTCCAGGCGCCGCAGGTCTTCTTCCGTCCCGGGCTCGTTCGGGCGGGCGCCGGTGCCCGCCGAGGCAAGCCTCCACGCGTCGTCGGACAGGCCGGCCGCCTGGGCGCCGGCTGCCGCGGCGCGGTACAGGGCTCCCAGGTCGGTGCCGTCCTCCAGGCCGACGCGGGCGGCCAGACGCCGGGTCTGGCGCACGGGTGCCACGACGTGGCTGCCCACCCAGGGGGCGGTGCGGTCGGCGCCGATCAGCAGGTGCGGTTCGTCCAGGGTGCGGGCGAAGTCGAACGAGCGCAGCGCGGCGGGCGGGTCGAGCAGCCGGTAGCCCCGGGCCTCGGTGAGGGCGGTGAGACCGTAGCCGCGGCTCAGGCCGCGGTTGCGCCACATGCTCCAGGCCAGCGACTGCGCGGGCAGGTCGAGGCTGCGGCGGTACTCGGCGAGGGCGTCCAGGTAGGCGTTGGCGGCGGCGTAGGCGGCGTTCATGGCGCCGCCGAAGAAGCCGTTGACCGTGGAGAAGGTGACGAACGAGACGTGCGGGTGGTCGGCGGTGAGCCGGTGCAGCGTCCACGCGCCGCGCACCTTCGCCTCCAGCGCCCGGCGCCAGGTGGTGGTGTCCAGGTCGCCCACGGGGCGTTCCACGAGCGTGCCCGCCAGATGCAGCACTGACGTCAAGGGCACGCCCCAGGTCTCGGCGGCGGCCTCGACGGCGGCCCGCACCTGGTGTTCGTCGGTGACGTCGGCGCGGGCGTAGCGGACCTCTCCCCGCTCACGCAGCCCCGGCAGGGCGCGGGCCTCGTCTTCGGGGGTGCGGCCGAGGACGAGCAGCCGGGTGCCGGGGGTACGCAGCAGGTGGGCGGCGATCTCGGCCCCGACACCACCGAGGCCGCCGGTGATCAGGGTGAAGCCACCGTGCGCGGGGGGTTCGGCGCGGGCGGGGGTTTCGGGCAGGGGGGCGAGGCGGCGTACGTAGCGGTGTCCGTCGCGGTGGGCGACGTCCGCGCCGTCGTCGGTGTGCGCCGCTTCGGCCGCGAGGACGGTCAACGGGTCCGCGGTGTCGTCGGCGGGCAGGTCGAGGTGGCGGGCCCGCAGCGCGGCGGACTCCTCGGCCAGCGACTTCAGCAGGGCCGCGGCCATGGCGTGCGCCGGTGAGGGCCGGTCACCGGGGCGCACGGCCTGGGCGCCCGCCGAGACGTACACCAGGTCCACGGGACGCTGCGGGCCGGGCCGGCCGGCGAGGGCCCGGGCAACCGCCAGCAGCCGCTCCACGCCCGTCGTGTCGTCCGGCGCCACCGGCGGCTCTCCCGTGCCGCGGAGCCCGTCGAGGTACAGGACGGCGTCGACGGGCCGCTCGTCGTCCGCCAACCGGCCCAGCAATGCGGCGTAGTCGTCGGTCTCCAAGGGCCGGACCCGGTAGTGGGCGGCGTCCACCCGCTCGTACGCGGCCGCCTCCTCGACCACCGTGCACAGGCCGCCCGCCGAGCGCAGCGCGTCGGCGAGCCGCTTGGCGAGTGCGCCGACCCGAGGGTCGCCGCCCGCCAGGACGAGGGTGTGCCGGCCCGGCGCCACGGCGGGGGCGTCGGGGCGCTGCGTCCGCTGCCACACCGGGCGCAGGAACCAGTCGGGGACGGTGGCCGCGGTGCCCAGCAGCACCTGGGTGCGGCGCACCTCGTCGTCGAAGTCGCCCGCCTCGAAGCTCTTGCGCAGCTTGGTGCGCTGGATCTTGCCGATCTCCGTCTTGGGGACGGCGTCCCGCGCCACCGGGATGAGGAAGGCCGGGCTGATGCCGATCTCCCGGGTGACCTTGCCGGCGATCTCACGCAGGGCGCGGGCCGGGTCGGCGCCGGCCTCGGGGGTGAGGTGCAGGAACAGGGCGAGTTCGTCGGTGGGCGAGGCGGGGTCGGTGCGTACCGCGACCGCGGCGGTGAAGCTCCGCTCCGCGTAAGGGAGTTCCTCCACGCAGGCTTCGATCTCGTGGCTGTAGTGGTTGACGCCGTTGACGATGATGACGTCCTTGGCGCGGCCGGTGATGTAGAGCTCTCCGTCACGCAGGAACGCCAGGTCGCCGGTGTCGAACCAGCCGTCGTCGGTGAACGCCTCCGCGGTGGCGGCCGGATTGTCGTGGTAGCCGCCGGTCACCGAGGTGCCGCGGACCTGGAAGCGGCCCGCCTCGCCCTCGGGCAGGACAGCGCCCTGTTCGTCGACGACCCGCATGGCGAAGCCCGGGTAGGGGCGGCCGCAGCTCACGAACGTGCCCTCGCCCGGGACCGGTTCGGCGGGCAGGACGGCGTCGGTGACCACCGAGCAGGTCTCGGACATGCCCCAGCCGGGGTGCATCACGTCCTGCGGCAGGCCGAAGGGCCTCAGCGCGTGCAGGAAGCCCCGGGCCGCGGACGCGACGACGACCTCGCCTGCGTTCATCACCAGCCGCATCGGCGACAGGTCCCAGTCACGGCCGGTGAAGCGGTGGGACTGTTCGGCCAGGAGCCCGAAGGCGAAGTTGGGCGCCCAGGTGACGGTGACCCTATGCCGGTCGGCGAGGTCCATCCAGCGCAGCGGGTCCTGCAGGATCCAGGGGGTGGGGGCGTGGATCTGGCGGCAGCCCAGGTACACGTCGCGCAGGTGGAACATGACGACGCCGGTGACGTGGTCGAGCGGGATCCAGTTCAGGGAGACGTCGTCGGCGCCGAGGCCGTTGAGCTGCTCGGTGGCCGCCGAGCGGGTCAGCACGTTGCGGTGGGTGAGCCGTACCGCCTTGGGCAGGCCGGTGCTGCCGGACGTCATCAGCATCAGCATCAGGTCGTCGGACCGGGCGGGGTACCAGTCGTGGTCCTCGGGCGCGGCGCGCAGGGCGTCGGCCGTGGTGACGCGCGGCCCGGGCCCGTCCTGCCGGGCGGCGACCGCACGCAGCCCGGCCTCGCGCCCGGCGGAGCAGACGATCCAGGGCCGGCCGAGCATCCGCCAGATGCCCTCCAGCTTGGTCAGCGCCGCGGAGGGGCTCTCGTAGGAGGCGGGGACGGTCAGCGGGACGGCGACGAAGCCGCCGAGGACGCAGCCCCACAGAACGGCGAGGAAGTCCTCGGTGACGTCGCACTGGAGGATGACCCGGTCGCCCGGGCGCAGGCCGGCCCGGCGCAGCCCGGCCAGGACGCGGGATGCCTCGGGGATCAGGGATGCGTAGGTGCGCCGGTGCTCGCCGCCGTCGTCGTGGACGTGGACGATGTCGCCCTTCTCGCGTGCGGCGGCGCGGCGCAGGGCCTCGGCCCAGCTCGGCACGGACGGTTCGGTCAGGGCGGGGCCCTCGCTGACGGCGGGGACGGCGCGGGCCGGCTCGGGGCGGGTGGTGGGGGCGGCCTGGGCGGGGCGGTCGGGCAGGCCGGTGTGGCGGCGTTCCAGTTCCTCGGGGGCGTTCTCCACCGCCACGTCGACGGCTGTGACGCCTGGCAGCTCGGCCAGCCGCTGCCGCCAGGTCCTGGCCGCGGTCGTGTCGACGGCGGGCAGGGCCCGCAGCGCCGCGCTGTCGACGCCGCCGTCCTCGGTCCGGGGCAGGGCGTTCACCGCCGTGACACGGACCGTGCCGTTGCCCGCGCGGGCCAGGACCTCCTCGACGCGTTCGGCGGCGTCGGACCGCCCGGCCACCACGTACAGGCGGGCGGGGGCGTCGCCGTGGCCGGGCAGCACGTGGGCCTCGCGGATGCCGGGCACGGACCGGGCCGCGTCCGCGAGCTCGGCCGTGTCGACCGTGGCCGGGACGGCGGTGCGCTCGGGAAGCGCGGGCAGCTGCCCGAGGCGGACGGCGGGGTCGGTGCTCACCGTGCGCAGGACGTCGTGCAGGGCGCGGGCGAACGCCTCGGCGGTCCGGGCGTCGTAGAGGTCGGTGGCGTACTCGACTTGCAGGGTCAGGCCGTCGGGGGCGCCCGCGGCATCGTGGCGCTGAAGGACGTCGACGAACAGGTCGAACTTGGCGGTGCCGGTGGCGGTGGGCCGCAACCGGGTGCGGGTGCCGTCGAGTTCGAGGACGGCGGGTGCGTTGTTCTGCAGGGCCAGCATCACCTGGAACAGGGGGTGCCGGCCGGGCGTGCGGGGCGGGTTGAGGTCCTCCACCAGCCGGTCGAAGGGCAGGTCCTGGTGGTCCAGGGCGGCCAGGTCGGCGGTGCGCAGCCGGGCGAGGAGGTCGAGGAAGGCGGGGTCGCCGGAGGTGTCGGCGCGCAGTACGAGGGTGTTGGTGATCAGGCCGATCAGGGGGTCGAGGCCGGGTTCGGTGCGACCGGCGACGGGGGTGCCGAGGACGATGTCCTCGCCGGCGCCGCAGCGGGTGAGCAGGGCACTGACGGCGGCGTGCAGCACCATGAACAGGCTGGCGCCCTCGCGGTCGGCCAGACGCAGCAGCGCACGGTGCAGGTCGGCGTCGACGGCGACTTCGACGTGCGCGCCCGCGCCCCGCGGTGCGGTGGGCCGGGGCCGGTCGCCGGGCAGGGTGCACTCCTCGGGCAGACCGTCCAGCGCGCCGCGCCAGTGGGTGGTGAGCCGCTCCAGGCGGCCGGGGCTGTCTGGAGCGGGCGCGAGCAGGGCGCGCTGCCACAGCGCGTAGTCGGCGTACTGCACCGTCAGCGGGGGCCACTCCGGTGCCCGGCCCGCCCGGCGGGCGGCGTAGGCGACGGACAGGTCGGCGGCGAAGGGGGCGAGCGACCAGCCATCGGCGGCGCTGTGGTGCAGTACGAACAGCAGGACCCGGTCGCTGCCGGTGCCCAACAGCCAGGCCGCCAGGGGGCTTTCCGCGGTCAGGTCGAAGGGGCGGCGCGAGGCGGCCTGGACGTGGGCGGCGATCTCCGCGGCGGGGCAGTCGACGCGCCGCAGCACCGTGCGCAGCTCTCCGGGCGCCAGGATGCGCTGGGAGGCCGTCCCGTCCTGTTCGGCGATCACCGTGCGCAGGCTCTCGTGCCGGTCGGCCAGGTCCCCGAGCGCGGCCTGGAGCGCCCCGGTGTCCAGGCCGGATCCGACGGGAACCAGGAGCGGGATGTGGTAGGTGGCCGCGCCCTCGTCGAGCCGGTTCAGGAACCACATGCGTTCCTGGGCGAAGGACAGCGGCACCCGCTGCGGGCGAACGACGGCGCCGAGGACGGGCCGGGTCGGGGCGCCCTGCGTGCCCGCGGCGAGCCGTTCGGCGAGCGCCGCCGGGGTCGGCTCCTCGAACAGGGCGGTGATGGGGATCTCCGCACCGGTCCGCTGCCGCAGCCGGGCCAGCAGCCGGGTGGCGAGCAGGGAGTCGCCGCCCAGGTCGAAGAAGCGGGCGTCCACGTCCACGGACTCGCGTGGCAGGTCCAGCACGTCCTCGAACAGGGCGCACACCAGGCGCTGGTGCGCAGTCGCCGGCCGGGTGCCGGAAGCGGCGGCGGTGAAGTCGGGATCGGGCAGGGTCTGCACGTCGAGTTTGCCGTTCGCGGTCAGCGGCAGGGCGTCCACGGGGACGCAGGCGGCCGGGACCATGTGCTCGGGCAGGTGCGTGGCCGCGTGGGTGCGCAGGGCGGCGGAGTCCGCAGGGGTGTCACCGGAGGGGACGGTGTAGGCGATGAGGTGCAGGGCGCCGTTGCCGGTGCGGCGGGGCACGACGGCGGCGCGGGCGACGCCCGGGTGGGCGGTGAGGACGGCCTCGATCTCGCCGGGCTCGACGCGGAAGCCGCGCAGCTGTATCTGGGCGTCGGCGCGGCCGATGTAGTCGAGGGTGCCGTCGGGACGGCGCCGGGCCAGGTCGCCCGAGCGGTACATGCGGGTGCCGGGCGGGCCGTAGGGGTCGTCGAGGAAACGTTCCGCGGTCTGCTCGGGGCGGTTGAGGTAGCCGGGGGCGACGCCGGCACCGGAGACGTACATCTCCCCTGTCGCGCCGGGCGGTACCGGCCGTCCCTCGGGGTCCAGCAGGTACACCCGCAGGTCGGCGAGCGGTCGGCCGATGACGCTGACGCGGCGCGGGTCGTCCAGGTCGGCTTCGGTGAGGCGGTGGTGGGTGACGTGCACGGTGGTCTCGGTGATGCCGTACATGTTCACCAGCGCCGGTCGGTCGAGGCCGTGCCGGTCGGCCCAGGGGCGCAGCCGCGCCGGGCGCAGGGCCTCCCCGCCGAAGATGACATAGCGCAACGCCCCACTGCCGCGGCCGTGTTCGAGGTCGGCGTCGATGAGCTGCTCGAACGCGGACGGTGTCTGGTTGAGGACGGTCACGCCCTCGCGGTGCAGCAGGTCGAGGAAGTCGCGCGGCGAGCGGCTGACGGCGTAGGGCACGACGACGATCCGGCCGCCGTGCAGCAGGGCGCCCCAGATCTCCCACACGGAGAAGTCGAAGGCGTAGGAGTGGAACAGCGTCCACACGTCGTCGGCCCGGAAGTCGAAGTGCTCGGCCGCGGCGGCGAAGAGGCGGACGACGTTGGCGTGCGGCACGGGTACGCCCTTGGGGCGGCCGGTGGAGCCGGAGGTGTGGATGATGTACGCGGTGTCGGACGGGCTGAGCGGGCCGTGCCGTTCGGTGTCGGTCAGGTCGGTGCCGGAGCGGCGGGCGAGATCTGCGGCCACCTGGGGGTCGTCCAGCAGCAGGGTGGGGACGGCGTCCTGGGCGAGGGGGGCGTGGACGTGTTCGGTGACGAGGACGACGGGGGCCGCGTCCTCGACGACCAGCCGCAGCCGCCCGGCCGGCTGACCCGGGTCCAGGGGCAGGTAGGCGGCGCCGGTCTTCAGGACGGCCAGCAGGGCGGGCAGCAGCCGGATGCCGCGCTCAAGGGCGAGCGCCACGACCCGGCCGGGGCCCGCGCCGTGCTCGGTCAGCAGCCGGGCGATCCGGTTTGCCTCGGCGTTGAGACCGGCGTAGGTGAGCCGCTCGTCCCCGTGGCTGACGGCCGTGCGCTCGGGCCCGGCCGCGGCCCGCTCCTCGAACAGTTGCGTCAGGGTCCGCCCGACCGGATACGTGTGCGCGGGTGTGTCGCGGGGGTGTTCGCCCGGCAGCAGGATGTCCAGATCACCCAGCGGCGTCGCCGGGCCGGCCTCGGCCAGCAGGCGCAGCAGCGTGCAGAACCGGTCGCGGTGCAACGCGAGTTCGTCCTCGCCGTACAGGGCGGGGTTGGCGTCGAGGGCCAGCCACAGTCCGCCGCCGCGCTGTCCGGGACGCACCGAGATCTGCAAGTCGTCGACGGCTCCGCCGGACAGGTGGTGCCAGGTGGTGGGGTGACCGCCGAAGACCGGGGACTCGTCGAACGGGACGATGTTCAGCACCGGCCCGTACAGTCGACGTCCGGTGCCCAGCAGGCCCAGGTCGCGGCGGAGGAACTCGCCGCGGTAGCGCTGGTGGCGGCGCAGGGCCTGCAGTTCGCCGGCGACGGCCCGGGCGAGTTCCGCGACGCTCGTCGCGGGGGCGGCGGCCACGCGCAGCGGCAGGACGTCCGAGGCGGTGCCGGGGGTGCGCAGGGCGGCGCTGCCCAGCCGGCTCATCGTGGCCATGCCCAGCACCAGGTCGTGGGCGCCGGTCATCCGGTGCAGGTAGACGGCGGTCGCGGCGGTCAGCAGGTCGGTGCGCCGGACACCGAGGCGGGCGGCCGCGGTGTCCAGGGCATCGGTCTCGGCGGGCGTCAGTTCGGCGGTGCGGCGCAGGAAGGGCGCGGTGGGCGGCGCCGTGCGGGCAGTGAGCCGGGCGGGTTCGGGCAGGCCGGCCAGACGCTGCGCCCAGTGGTCACGGTCGCGGGCAAAGCGCTCGGAGGCGAGGTAGACCGCCTCCTCCTCCTGGAGCCGGCGCACCGGCGCGAAGGCGCACGGCTCCGGTTCGCGGTCCTCGGCCAGCGCGTTGTACATCTCGGCCAGGCGGCTCCCGAGGAGCTTGTAGCTGTAGCCGTCCAGGAGCAGGTGATGGGCCCTCAGCAGCCACAGGTGCCGGTCCTCGGCGAGGGTGAGCAGGGTGTGCGCGAACAGGGGGCCCTTCTCCGGGTCCACCGGGGTCGCGAGGTCGGCGCGGACGTACTCCCATGCGGTGGCCTCCGGATCGGCGGCGCCGCTGACGTCGGCCCGGTTCAGACTCCAGTCGTCCGCGTCCGGAGCAGGGTGGCAGCGCGGACCCTCGTCGGTGTCGGCGAACCGCAGGGCGAAGGTGTCGGCCTCGGCCACGACGCGCCGCAACGCGGTCTCGAACAGGGTGCTGTCGAGGGGTCCGTGGATCTCCACGGCCTCCGCGGTGTTGTACGCGGCGCTGTCCGGTGCGAGCCGTCCGGCGTACCAGAGGCCCTCCTGGGCTCCGGACAGCGGTCGACGTGCGTCGTCCTGGAGTGACATAGCGCAAACCTCACGTGGCAAACCGAAGATGTCCCGGACGGCGAGGCCCGGCCGGATCGGACGGGTGCGGCCACCCCCGTGCCGCCCACGCGCGGCGTACGGCCGCACACCGGGCGCGGCCCACAGGGGGATGCAAAGGCCGCAACACCCGGGGTCAGGGCGATCACGCCGTCTGCCCCGGTTTCACGTCACAGCACGTTGAGGCACCCGCACAGGCCGGGTCAAGGCGAACCGGCCCGCCGGCCGGCGATTCAGGGATTTCCCTGAAATCCGCCGGGCCAGGGAGTGCGGACCGCTGCTCAACTTCTAGGGAAATCACGCGAGTTCCCCGCCCGGGGGCCTCTGGGCTGGATTCCGCCGTGCACCGCCGTGCACCCTCGAAAAGCCCCCTACCTCCCCGCGGACCACCGCGGTGGCAGACCCGTCCCGGGGCCGTGGACTTCCGGAACGAACGACGGAAAGAAGGCTGACGGCATGCACCGTGCGCTGTGTCCGGTCGAGACGCTCTACGTGGGCCAGAGAAGCAGGGCCGTGCTGTCCTGCACCCTGCGTGGACCGGTGGACGTCGCGGCACTGTCGGCCGCGTTCGACGCCACGGCCGAGGCGAACCCGCCACTGCGCTCCCGCATCGGACAGGACGGGGCGGGGTACCTGTTGCGCGTCCTCGATGCCGACGAGCGGCCCCGGCTGATCACCCGGACCGGCGACGAGGCCGAGGCCTACGCGGCGGAGCTGAACAGGCCACTGCCGCTCGGAGGTCCCCTCAGCCGCGCCGTCCTGGTCAGCGCACCGGGCGGGGACCGCCACCTCTTCGTGCTGGTGATCGACCACACCATCACCGACGGCCACAGCAGCATCGCGCTGCACAACGCCCTGTGGGACCGCTACCGGCAGTTGGTCGAGGGGGGCACCGGCGAGAGCGCCGATCCGGAGGGCCCCCGCTGGCCGGAGCCGGTGAGCCGGCTGCTGCCTGCCGTCGACGACGCCGACACGGCGAAGTACCTGGACGGCCGCCTGGAGGAGATACGGCGCCACCCGGTCGAACTGGTCCCCTACGACGCCGCCCTCGGCGAGGGGACCGACGCCGGCGGGCACATCGAGGTCCGCAGGATGACCCTGGACGCGGACCTCACCTCACGGCTGCGCCGGACGGCGCGCGCCTCGGGCGTCTCGGTGCACGCTCTGATCTCCGCGACCCTTCTGGTGACGGCGAGACGGCGGCTGCCGGGGGACGACGGAGCCCGCACGCTCGGCTGTCTCTCCCCCGTCGACCTGCGCTCGCGGCTGTCCCCGCCGCTGCCCGCCTCCGCCCCGGTCCCCGCGGTCACCACCCACCTGCAGACCCTTCAGGTGCCCGCGAGCTCCGAGCCGTTGGAGGTGGCCCGTGCCGTGCACGCCCGTCTCAGCGACTTCCTCTCCCGAGGCGACCACGTGCACGAGATGCGCATCACGCCGGAGATCCGCCGCAACCCCGCCCTGCAACTGGCCACGGTGATCGCCACCAACATGGGCGTGGTCCCGGGCCCGCGCCTGCCCGGCGGGCTGCGGGCCGTCGACGTACGGCTGGTCCCGGGCCGCGAGCACTACTTCCCGCAGGCCGGTCGCAGCCCCGTCATGGCCTGCGTCGTCTCCTTCGAGGGCCGGCTCAGTATCGAGTTCCCGCACTCCACCGCCTGCTACAGCCCTGACTTCATGAGGGCGTTCCGCGACGACGTGCGCGCCGGACTCCTGGCGTTCACGGATGCGTCCGAGCCCGGGCACGCCCTGGCCGCCACCGGCTGAGTATGTCCGCGCGTTCGCCCCTTCCGACCTCGCCCGCCCGGCCGTAAGGAACCTCTGTCCGTCATGAAGACCGTCAGCGAACTCCCCTCCCCCCTCACGCTGCTCCCCCGGGCCCAGTCGGGCGACGAGCACGCGATGAACCACCTGCTGACCGCCATCACGCCCTTTGTGGCGCGTATCTGCCGGTCCATCACCCATGACGACGGCGCCGACGCCACGCAGGAGGCACTGCTCGCCGTCTACCGCGGCCTGGGATCCCTGCGCGAACCGGCGGCGTTCTACGGCTGGGTGCGCTCCGTGTCGGTCCGGGAGGCCGTCCGCACCGCCAAGCGCTACGGCACGGAGAGCTGGTGCTCCGAGGTGGAAGCTCAGCAGGAGACCAATCCCATGGACGCGGTGTACATCAGCGACGTGCTGGAACGCCTGTCGCAGGCGCACCGGCAGGTCCTCACCCTGCGTGCCTACGGGCTCAACGAGGAGGAGATGGCCGAGGTGCTCGCCCTGCCCGTGGGCACCGTCCGTTCCCGTCTCTTCCGTGCCCGCCGCCGGTTCCAGGAAGCCTGGCAGCCCTCGGCAGCGTGAGGCCGGTCCGGCCACTGCGGGGGCCGGACCGTTACGACGGCGGCCGTGGCGGTGTTTCCGCCACGGCCGCCGCGCGGGGCCCGGCAGGCCCCGTTCCGCACTACCGCACGCATTCCGGGAGGACACGCGGGGGCCACTGCCCCGCGGCGAACATCCCGAGGGCGTGTGCCCGCGCCACGAGGGCGGGCCGGTTGGGCACGTCGAAACGACGCAGCATCTGTCCGACGCGGTACTCGATGCCCTGGCGGCTCAGATACAGACGGGAGGCCAACTGCACCGTGGAATCGCCACTCGCCACACCCTCCAGCACCTGCGCGTCGAGGGCGCTGAGCACGGGCCCGCCGGTGACCGCTTCCGCCGTCCGGCGCAGGAGGACGACGACACCCACCATCTCACCAGAGGGCTGCCTGACGGCGATGGCGGTGATATCGGCATGGAAACTACGGCCGTCGCCGTCCCGGCCCGTCACCTTCTGCTTGAATCTCCGGCTACGCCCCGAGGAAAGCGCGGCACATTGTTCCCGCAAATGGCCCGGGGTCGGGGAACGGAGCAGTTCGAGGAGTCCGCGTCCGCAGATCTCTTCGGCACTCAGGCCGAATTGGCGGGCGAATTCGGGTTCCGCGGCCGTGACCGCGAGGTCCCGCGGGGAGAGGTGGGCCGTACAGGTGGCCGCCGGGGTCGCGTGGTCCTGCGCGGCGATCAGGTCGCGGCGGGCGGGAACAGCTGTGACTGCGGTCTTCTTCTTGCTGGGCGAGGCGTCGGGGAAACTCGTGGTGGCCACGGACGTACCGTCCTTCTTCCTGCACGTGGGGGGCTGGGAAGGGTGTCACGGACGCGGAGCGGACCGATGCGCCGTACCTGGGTGTCGACGAGCGCCCGGTGACGGCACGCGCCACCTCGTCGGTGGCCGGGGCCGGAGTTCCGCGTCCTTCCCGGCCGGCGGCGGGCCGTGGAGCCGGGATCGGGTCAGGTGAGGGGAGGGAGCGGCGCCGAGGCGACCGTCATCCGGGTCTGCTGGGCAACGTTGTCATCACTGCTGTTCGAGCCCGGGGTGCGGTCCCGTCGACGGGCCGCCCAAGGGCCGGGCTGGCGACACGTAAGCCCTGCCGAGACGAGAAGCGCGTTCGGCCATGGGGAGCACGAGAACCTCCACGAGACGAAGAGGGGATCGCTTGGGGGAAGCCTCCTTCGAGATTAAGGGGAGACAACCGTTGAGACAAGAGTTTGCCAGGTGACCTGGGCAACGCGTCAACTCTTCTGCGAATGGGCCGAATTCGGGCCCCGCGAACCCCCCTCACCAACAATCCCGCCGGCCCGGGACGCTGCCCACTGGAATGCGCTTACCCGCCACGCCAAACGGCTTGTCGCCCCTTGCCGCGCTCCTTAAAGTGCTGACAACTCACCTGCCCGATCGGGCAAGCGGAACCACGAATACCGCGCCGACCGGGCCACCTGACCCGAGGAGGGAGATGCTCGACCAGCCGCAGTTCGGCCGTCGGCTCAAGAGACTCCGGACCGCACGCGGCCTGAGCCAGGCCGACGTCGTCGGCGACGGCATGTCGACGGGACACCTGTCACGTCTGGAGTCCGGCGACCGGCGACCCACCGAGCGCACCGTGGCCTACCTCGCCCAGCGACTCGGCGTCGACGCTTCGGCCCTGACCGGCCCGCAGGACGACAGGTCCCTGAGCAAAGTGCTGGCCGCCGTGGCCTCGGCGCCGCCCGGGACGGACAGCACCGCGGCGCTCAGCCGCGCGGTCGAGGACGACCCCGGCGAGGACCCCGCCGCCCGCTGGCAGGCCCTGTGGCTGCTCAGCCAAGCCGCCGATCGCGACGGCGATCACCAATTGGAGCGCACACGCCTGCTGGAACTCCTGGCGCTGAGCCGCTCGTTGGGCGCCCCCGACCTCCACACCCGCTCGCTCGTCCGCTACGCGCGCTGCACACGGGCCATCGGCGACCTGGACACGGCGGAATCGGCGGCGACGGAGGCGCTCTCCCTCGCCCGCACCGCGCACCTGTGCGTGCCCGACACCCTGGCCGCCCTGCTGGAGCTGATCAACAGTGAGACGGAACTCGGCCGGTGGGAGGCGGCCTCGCAGCACGTCGACGAGTTGGACCGCGATCTGCTGCCCCGGGCCTCTGCCGTACAGGCAGCCGAGGCCCTGTGGACGGCCGCCGTGGTCAGCAGCCGCAAGGGCGACGACTCGGCCGCCATGGCCCGGCTGAACAAGGCCCTGGGTCTGCTCAAGGGCGGACGGGAGGACCTGACCGCGTGGGCCCGGCTGCGGACCGCCGCCGCCGCTGCGGCCCTGCAGATGTCACCGCCTCGGGTGGCCGCCGCGGAGGAGTGGCTGACAGAGGCCGCCTCCGTCCTCGATCTGACCGGCACGCCTGCGCAGTTCCAGGAACTGCACGCCCTCCAGGCTCATCTCGCCTTCGCACAGGGCCGGTTGGAGGACGCCGCCCTGCTCAGTCGGACCGTGCTGTCCGAGGAGGACCTGCGTCTCCCCTACCGTGACCGGGTACGGCTGTCGGCCCTCGATGGCCGGCTGGCGATCCACGCGGGCCGGGTCGAGGAGGGCGTCGCCGCGCTCCAACAGCTCGCACGACAGGCCACGCAGTCCAGGTACGTCGGCCTCGCCGCCGACGTATGGCAAGCGCTGGCCACCGCTCTGGCTGCCCGCATCCACCCCTCCGGGGCGGCCCCCTGCCAAACTCGCCCCGGCCGGTCGGGCGGACCGCGGTCCGTCCACCGGCCGGGCACTCGCGCCGGCGGGGCGGACGGCCTCGCAGAGAGCAGGGGGAAGCCGTGACGACGGCGCGATGGCCCACCGGCGCGACCTGACGGCCGGCAGCGGCATCACGCCCGTGGTGGGCATGCTGCGCGACATCGAGTTCGACGACGTCGTCATGGTCCACTGCGCGCCACAGCCGCAAGACGTGCTGGGCGGACGGCCACCGCCCGCGGCCGGGTCGTCGCTCTTTCTGCACACGGTGCTCCTTGCCGCCCGGGACGACGGTCGGACGGAGACGAACAGACACTTCCGAGTCGCTGGAACGGGTCGCCGTCGGTGATCACGAAGGGCCGACGGTCCCTCTTCACGAGAGGTGCGGGATCGAACGGTCAGCCGTCAGGAGGAAACGGGAGTCAGGAGTGGTTCGAGGAGCGGTGGGTCAGGGCGTCCGCGGTGGCCACCATCGCGGCTCCCACACCGGTGAGTGCGGCGCCCGGGCCCATGACCAGGGTCGTGAGGTGCCATGCCTGGTAGGCGGACATCAGCGAGGCGCGCAGGGACTGGCCCATGAACGCGGTCCGGCGCAGCTTGGCGAGCTTCTCGTCCTCGCCTCCGGTCGCATGCAGCTCCGCCGTGATCTCGGCGTAGGTGCGGCCGCCGGTGGCCTTGGCGAGGTTGCCCTTGGTGAACTCGGCGTAGGCGTGCGCCTCGGGGCCGGTCTCCACCCGGCGGCCGGTGTGGGTGGCGAGTTCGGCGGGCAGCCCGCGCTCGGGGAAAGTGATCTCCTGGGCGGCCAGCTCCCTGCGGATCTCCTTCCTGCCGCTGCGCCCGCGCCACAGCATGACCGGCCCGGCGACCACCAGGGCCGTACCGACCGTCCCGAGCAGGGTGCCGGCCCGACGGTGCGATCCGCCCATGACGTGTTGTCCTTCCTTGCCTGCGGGTGTGGCGGTGCGTGGACATCGGCTGAAGCGAGGGGCACGTACCGCCGCGGGGTTGGATGGCGTCGGTCAGCGGTGGCTGAGCCGCAGGCGCCAGGCTTCGGGGCCGCGTTCCAGGTACTCCGCCGAGAACACCCCCGGGTCGCGCTGCTCGATCTGCGCGAGCAGCGGCAACGGGTCGTGAGGGGCGATCAGCACCATCGCGGTACCCGCCGGGACGGCGTCGAGCGCGCCGAAGACCGTGGCGTGACGAATGGCGTGCGGGACGTCCCTGACGTCCAGTTCGGCCAGTGCGTCGTACTTGTGGGCGCCGAGTTTGTGGAACGGCAGGACGTCCACCCGGTCGACGTTGCCCAGGCCGGCGAGGAAGCCTCCGAGGCCGTCGACGGCGGTCGGGGCGTCGGTCCAGCCGGGCACCAGGACGTAGCGGATCCACGCCGGGACGCCGAGCCGGCCCAGGCGGGTGGCGAAGTTCAGCGTCGGGGCGAGGTCGTCGCCGGTCAGTTTCCGGTAGGCCCGGACACCGAGGTTGTAGAGGGTCCGGAGGAAGCGGAAGGACGTGCGGGTGACCAGCGGGCGGCCATCGGCGCCACGATCACTGCTTGGACCGCTGTGCGGGTCGACTGATGTGCACGGGCGGACGCGGGCAGGGATCGCTGTCGCTGGAGCCGGGCTCAGCCGCCGCGCCGCACCCGGGCCGCCCTGCGGGCCTCCGCCAGCTTGCGGGCCTCGCTGCTCTTGCGGGACGGCCTGCCACCGGAGCCGCTCTTCACGTCCTTGGCACTGCCCAGGCCGCGGAACGGGGCGTTGTGGTTCTTGGGACGCGGTACGGCCGGCCCGCCGTCGAGAGGCTCTCCGGAGGGGGCCTTGGCGCCGGTGATCCGGCTCAGCTCCGCCTCGCCGGACCGCACTTTGATGACCTTGGGAGCGACCTGGGCCTCCGCCATGACCTGGCTCGTCTCGCGGCGCTGTCCCGACAGGACGAGTGTCACGACGGTGCCGGAGCGCCCGGCCCGAGCCGTGCGGCCCGCGCGGTGCAGATAGTCCTTCGGGTCGGTGGCCGGGTCGACGTTGACCACGAGGTCGAGGTCGTCGACGTGCAGGCCGCGTGCGGCGACGTTCGTCGCCACCAGCGAGGTGACCTGCCCGTTCTTGAACTGGGCCAGGGTCCGGGTGCGCTGCGGCTGGGACTTCCCGCTGTGCAGGGCGGCGGCGGCCACGCCGCTGGCCCGCAGATGCCGCGTGAGCTGGTCGACACCGTGCTTGGTGTCCAGGAACAGCAGGACGCGGCCGTCCCGGGCGGCGATCTCCGTGGTCACGGCGTACCGGTCCGGGCCGTGCACGACGAAGACGTGGTGCTCGATCCCGGAAACCGCGCTGGAGGAGGGGTCCACGGAGTGGACGGCGGGGTCACGCAGGTATCGCTGAACCAGCTGGTCGACGTCGCGGTCGAGGGTGGCGGAGAACAGCATCCGCTGCCCGTCGGAACGCACCTGGTCCAGGATCTCGGTGACCTGCGGCAGGAACCCCATGTCACACATCTGGTCGGCCTCGTCCAGGACCACGGTGCGCACCCGTCCCAGTCGGCAGCCCTTGCGCTCGACGAGGTCGTGCAGCCGGCCGGGCGTGGCGACGACGATCTCGGCGCCGTCCCGCAGCACGGCGGTCTGCCGTCCGATGGACACTCCCCCCACCACGGTCGCGAGCCGCAGCCGCAGCGCCTCGGCGTACGGGGTGAGCGCCTCTCCGACCTGTTGCGCCAGCTCCCTGGTGGGCACCAGAACGAGCGCCAGCGGCTCTTTGGGCTGCGCGCGCTGCCCGGCCGTCCGGGCGAGCATCCCCAGGCCGAAGGCGAGCGTCTTGCCGGATCCTGTGCGGCCCCGGCCCAGGACGTCCCGTCCCGCGAGCGCGTTCGGCAGTGCCGCCGCCTGGATGGGAAAGGGCACGGTCACACCGTGATCGTCCAGCGCCCGCAGAATCTCGGCCGGCAGCCCCAGCTGCGCGAAGGACGCCGCCGCGGGCAGCGCCGGAGCAGCCCCCGGCGCCTCGGACGCATGGTCCTGCCGCCGGGCATCGCCACGTACTGATTCGCTCACAGAAAGCCTTCCTCCGAAGGGGACCGTACCGAGGAAGGCGCGGCGGGGACGCGGTCGCCGGCCGGGGACACCGAACGGAACACCGACACAGCGACGCTGCAAACAGCCAACGCTAGCACGCATCGACACCCGGCGCGGCCCCGCCCACCAACGGCCGACCGGGGCCGGCGGCCCGACCGGGCGGTTCTCGGCCCCGGCAAGCTCCGCTCCGGACCGCACACCGACCGCCGTCGCCCGGAGCGCGGCCGGTCCGGTCGCTAGTGGGGGAAGGTGCGGGGCGGGCGGGTCACCGTGGATTCGCGGAACTCGGCGATTCGGGAGTGGACCTGACGCATCAGATGGGTGTCCTCGATCCGGTCCAGGTAGAGGCACCGGGCAGCCAGGCCCGGCAGGTCGAAGGCGAAGTACAGGGACATCAGCGGGTTCACGAACAGCTCGCTGCCCCGGGTGCGGTCGGTGAACCGGACGTCGCCGAACGAGCCGCGCACGGCCGCCGCGATCGAGCCGTTCACGATGCTGGGGTGCTCGGGGGTGTGGTGCTGGGCGTGTGCCACCGCGTCCAGGTACAGGGCGCCTTCACGGGTGGCGCGCGGTATCGAGAACGCGCCGAGGTACGCGCCGTCGCGCTCCAGTGCGGCGATGTTCTCCAGGACCTGTACGTGGTTCACGCCGTGGTGGGCGTCCACGCCGAAACCGACCGACACCACGACCCGGGTCGGTATGCCGTCCAGCGCGGCGAGCGCCGCCACGCTGGTCAGGTCCTCCTCCGGTGTGCCGAGGCCTGCTTCGTCACCGCGCAACAGGATGTCGGTGCCGCCGTCGACCAGCACCACGGCGTCGATGCCGTGCAGTTCGATCAGTGCCCGGTAAGCGGCGCGCAGCGGGCGGACGCCGGTTTGCGGGAAGGCGTACACGGTGGGCGGGTAGCCGTTCCGGCGCAGCCACTGGGCGAGGGTCCGCTCCGGGAAGTAGCTCTGGTGCGGGGCGGAGTCAGGAGTGACGACGGCGAGGTCTTCGGCAGCCCAGTTGCCGGGAGGAAGACCGGCGAGCGCGCTGAAGGAGAGGTTCGCGAGGTGCACCTCCTTTCCCTGGTGCAGGAGGGCGAGGGCCACCGGCAGGCCGGAGTAGACGTCGAAACCGCCGCCCGCGCCCGCGACGAGGATCCGTTGGGAACCGGCGAGCCGGGTGAAGAGCGGGTTGGTGGAAAGGGAGGTCACGACGATCATTGTCCTCCGGCGCCCTCCGGTCGTGCTGCCCTGTGCGGGGCACAGGTGCGCAGAGGTGTCGCGGGAAGCCCGCGGCCCGGTGGCGGAAGGGCCGGCCGGGGCCCGAGCACCTGCCGCGAACCGGCAACAGGTCCTCGGGCAGCGGGCGTCGCCTCATATTCCGGGAGGCACGCGGACCGGGCGTGCGACCATGCCGTTCCATGACCCCACGCGACCCGAAGGCCGAGATACGGGAACTCCTCCACGAACTCTGCGTCGATCTCGGCTTCTGCCTCCCGCCCCACGAACAGCAGCGTCTGCAGGAGGCACCACCCGCCGACGCGGACAGCTTCACCGACGCCGTGTTCGCCGCCGAGGGAATGAACCCCCGCCTTCACACGCGACTGTGGCACCAGGTACGGGAAAGGATCGACCGGCGCATGCACGGATGAGGAAACCCCGGGGCGGACGGACCGGGCCGGCGGGGCCGTCTGCCCGGACGGCTCTCCGGCCGGGCAGGTGGCGGACACTCGAAGGGACTCCGGAGGCCCTGCGCGACCACGGATGCCGTGCGAGGAACGTCCTTTCAGCGCGAGGTCATGGCGGACTCCTGGGTGTCGGGCCGGAGTTCGGGTGCGGGACGGCAAAAGCCCCTGGTGATGACGGCGAGGTAGACGACGCCGATGGCGAGCCAGAGAAGTCCCAGTCGGGTCGTGGTGGAGCCGAGCTGGGTGATCAGGCAGACGTCGACGGCCGCGCCGGCCAGGGGGAGGACCAGGAAGCCGAGCGGTGAGGGGCGGTTTCCGGAGCGCCATTGCCGTACGGCGTGGGCGATGACGCAGATGTTGACCAGGGTGAAGCCGAGGAACGCGCCGAAGTTGATGAACGAGGTGGCGTCGGCCAGGGACAGGTTCATCGCCAGCAGCGCGACCGCGGCCACGACGAGGACGTTCGGCACCGGGGTGAGCAGCTTGGCGTGCAGGCGTCCGAAGACGGGGCGGGGAAGGACGTTGTCACGGCCCATGACGAACATCAGGCGGCTGGTGCCGGCCTGGATGGCGACGCAGGAGGCGAAGCCGCCGAGCATGGTGATGGTGTCCGCCACGTCGGCGAAGCCCTTGCCGCCGACGAGGGTGGAGACGGCGTAGCCGGCCGAGGACTCGTCGGCGAAGGTGCCTCCGGGGTGGGCCCACCGCATCACGAAGGAGAGCGCCACGGAGATCACGCCTCCTGTCAGCACGGTGAGGACGATGCCGCGCGGGATGGTCCGCCGGGGATCCTGTGCCTCCTCGCTGAGGGTGCTGACGGCGTCGAAGCCGAGGAAGGCGTAGGCGGCGACGGCCGCGGCCGCGGTGATCGCCGAGATGCTGGTGGTGCTGTTCCAGAGCGCGTGTCCGGCCGCCGCGGTCCCACCGTGGTCGAAGCCGTGGCGGACGCAGAGCACGGCCAGGACCAGCAGGCATCCGGTGACGGCGATCAGCAGCGTCTTGTTGACCTTGTCGGCCACCTTGAGGCCGATGATGTTGACGGCGGTGGCCGACACGATGTTGATCCCCGGCCCGCTCCGGCCCGCCCGGTGAGGCGGCACACGAGCGAGGCACCGTACAGGCCCACGGCCGTCGTGCCGACCACGGCGTGCACCAGCCCCGCCCTCGTCCGCTGACGGTGGAGTTCCACCCGGTCGACCGCGCCCGCCGAGGCGGCGGGGCCGGCCGCCATCAGCCCGACGCCGGGCCGCAGGTCGAGTACCGCGGCGGACATCCAGGTGCCGGTCGGCACCTGCACCGTCGAGGGGTGCAACGGATGGCCGGGCCGTCTGCCGTGCAGCACGTCCCGGGCGGGGCCGAACGGCAGCACCCGCGCCCCCTGCCGAGCACCTCGATCAGCCACAGCACTCGGTTCCGCCGCATGCGGCGGCGACCTGGCTTCTGCTCATGAGCGCAGGGTGCCGCCCCCAAGGACCGGGGCAAACAGCGGCTTTGGTGGCCCTGTCGGCAGACAGCGGGCAAGGGCACCGCGCCTCACCCCGCTCCGCCGCGGCCCCGGTGCCGGCCCGAGGACCGGCACCGTCCACGGCACCGAAATCCGCGTCCGTCGTCCGTCGTCCGGCCGCCGGACGCAGGACGGGGGCGGCCGACGCCGGCCGGGGTTCTGCTGCTCAGCTCTGCTGGAGGGCCTTGTCCGTCATGTCGGCCACCTGCCCGGCCGGCGGGGCCTCGGCGTCGACCTCGGTGCCGAAGTCCGAGAACTCCATCACGGTGCTCATCTTGAGCTGTTGCGGCGCCGCGCCGGTGTCCGGCTTCGCGGAGGCGGAAGCCGCGGTCCTGACGGTCATGTCCATCTGCTGACGACGGAGCCGGCCCTCGTCGTCGAGCCAGACCTGCATCGGCAGCGTCGGGCCGAGCTGTTCGCGCATCCGGTCACCGCCCGGCAGCCTGGTCACGTCCACCGAGACCCGGTAATGGGTGGTGTTCACGCCGTCGATCTTCTCGGTGCCGACCTCTGTGACGTCCTTGTCGGTGATCGCCTTGGCATAGGCCGCGGTCCGGGCCGGGTCACCGATCCGCTGGTTGTTCACGCCCTCCTGGGCGGCGACCTTCCGCAGGTCGATCTTGGCCCAGGGCTTGCCGCCCGGAGCGTCCCGGCCCGGGGTCTTCTGGTACAGGACCTCGTCGACCACGCGTTGCTCGAGGCTCTCGCCCTGCGCGGTGATGGTCATGACGCTGTCGCCCTCGGCCAGATCGAGGACGCCCTTGCCGTCCGACGTGACCGTCTCGCCCTCCGCGGCGAGCTTCATCCTGACCGTCATCCGTGCCGACTCGGCTTCGGCCGTCTTGTCGTAGGCCGCTCGCACCGCCGTCGTGTCCCGGTCCTCGTCGTTCCTGCTCGCGCTCGGCGACCCGCCGTCCTTCGCGCCCGTCGGCTCATTGCCGTCCCCACACCCCGTCAGGACACTCCCCATGACCGCAGCGACCGTGATCGCGCCGGCCTTCATCACCCTGCTACGCATATGAATCCCCTGTCTCCTCGAAACTTATCGCCCGTCCCTTGCACGACAGCGATCCGGCGGCCCGTGTGCCCCTCGTAGCAGTGCGAAAACGCCCTCTTTCAGCGGGGGTTGGGGCGCGGGGCTTGATTCGGACGAGTCGCACCGACGGCATGGAACGGCGCTGCCCCACCGACAGAGCACCGCCATGAGGTCGCCCATACCGACCGCACACGAGTGAGTTAGGAGAAGCGATCCGGGGACACACGTACGACGAACCGACTGCAAGGAGAGTCTGAGATGGGCATCATCGCGTGGATAGTCATCGGCCTGCTCGCCGGAGCCATTGCCAAGGCGCTCATGCCGGGCAAGGACCCGGGCGGAATCATCATCACCATGCTCATCGGCATTGCCGGAGGGCTCCTCGGAGGGTTCCTCGGCAAGGTGATCTTCGGGGTCGACTCGATCGACGGTTTCTTCGACCTGTCCACCTGGATCGCGGCCATCGTCGGATCCGTCGTTCTGCTGGCGCTGTACCGGGTGTTCACCGGCCGCGGGCACGGGCGCGGCCATCGCCGCGGGCACGTCCACGCATAACGGCCCGACGGTCGACGCGACCTGGCCCAGGACAAACCGACATGCCGTACGTGGGGCCCCGTCTTCGGACGGGGCCCCACGTACGGCATGTCATGATCCGCCGGACGCCTTCGCCACCGACGCCGGCCTCGTCGCGCGGTTCGGCGTGCTCAGGCGCGCTGGACCCAGTTCCGGTCCAGGCGGTCGGCCAGGCCGGCAGCCGTGAAGGCGGCTTCCAGGTCGTCGCGGCCCTCGGTGAAGTGGGCCCAACTGTCGTGGTGGACGGGGACGACGTGGCGGGCGCCGAGGATCCGGGTGGCTTCCGCTGCCTGGGCGCTGTCGAGAACGAGCAGTCCGCCGTCGAAGAGCATGGCGAAGCGGGGAGCCCCGGCGAAGAGGACGGCGGTGTCCAACGGGGCGAAACGCTCGGCGATTTCCTTGACCGCGTCGAGTGAGGCGTTGTCGCCGCTGACGTAGACCGTGGGCAGGCCGTCTCCGGTGAGTACGAAGCCGACGACCTGGCCGGTGATCGGCTCGACCTCTTCGCGGGGGCCCGGGCCGTGGACGGCGGGGACACCGGTGACGGTGACCGTGCCTCCGTCGGGCCGGTTCAGGTCGATCGACTCCCAGTCGGCCAGACCTCTGGCCGTGCCTCCCAGCCGCTGTCCGCCGCCGGGAGTGGTGAGGGTGAGTGGGACGTCGGCGAGCATGGCGCGTCCGGACGTGTCGAGGTTGTCGGCGTGCTCGTCGTGCGAGAGCAGGACCACGTCGACGGGGCCGAGTCCGGCGGGGGTGGCGGCGGAGGCCGTGGTCTTGGTCAGGGTCGGACCCGGCGAGGGGTGGTCGCCGGGTCCGTCGAAGGTCGGGTCGGTCAGAAAACGCAGGCCGCCGTACTCGAAGAGGGCGGTGGGACCACCCAGCGTGCGGACCTGGATCTGCTCGGCGTCGCGTTGGGGCATGCGGATCACTCCCGGCTTGTCACGGATGCAAGTCTCTTTTTCCGTGACTCACGATAGGGAGGTGTCACGGAAAAACGCAAGCGTTACCATGAACGCGTGGAAGAGATCGTGGTCGCCGACACTGCACCCACCGTGCTGCCCCCGGCTCCGGGCGCCGACCGGTACCGCTCGCTCGACTTCGCCGACACCACCGCGGCCCTCCCCGCCGGCCAGGGTTACGACCTGCTCGTCGCCCCCGGATCCGCCATGCGTTGGCTCGCCGCCCACGACCTGACCGCCCCGGACGTCAGGCTGTACGAGGTCTGCGCGCAGCGGATGCGCACGCTGCGCGGTCATGTGCGGGCCCTGTTCGGCGCCCGCGTCGACGGCACCGCCCCGCCCGAGCAGTCCCTGCGGGCCGTCAACGAGGCGCTCACGGCCGTGCCCACCGCTCCCCTGCTCGCCTGGGACGGAGTACGGGGACCGCGCCGCGTCCAGGCGCACCCCACCGACCAGGCCGTCAGCCACGCTCTGGCCACCCTCGCCGCCGACGCCGCCGACCTGCTCACCGGCCGGGACGCCGGCCTGCTCGCCGCCTGCGGCTCCGCACCCTGTGACCGCTTCCTCCTGCGCACCCACGGTCGGCGCCACTGGTGCTCCACCCGCTGCGGCGACCGCGCCCGCGCCGCCCGCGCCCGGCGCACCGGCACCCCGGAGTAAGGACGGCGGTGTCGGCCCGTCCGCGCCGTGGGCCCTGTTGCCGGCATACTCCCAAGTCGAGGCCGTCACCGTCGGTTTCCCGTCCGGTCCATCGTCCGATCCCCGGGTCGACCGGGCGACCATCGGTTCCCGGCGGGAGTCACACGCCCGGCACCATGACCCGCAGCAAGGACTTCCGCACCCGTTGGGGCGCCCACGACGTCCGACGCCACGGCACCGGCACCGGCACCGGCACCGGCACCGGCACCGGCACCGGCACCGGCACCGGCACTGAACGGTTCCGCTCCCGGCCGTCGGAGACCTCACCCTCGGAAGAGGGACTGCGCCTGCCCGCCTCTCCGGCCGCCACCGAAGACGTCAGCCCGGCAGGTCGGCACCCCACCGCCTGAAACCGATGTGCCGACAGTGGCGGAAACCTACCAGGCCGGGTCCACGTCGGTGTGCAGCATGTGGTGGTCCGAGTACGGGGTGGGTTCCACGCGATGCCCGAGCGGGGTGATGCCCCGCAGGAAGACGTAGTCGAACTTGCTGTGCCAGTCGGTGGTCGGTTCGCAGGCGCCGGCGTGCGAGGGACGACACCGGGGATCCGTGTCCTCGGCCAGCGCCCGGATCCGGGCCAGTTCGGGGGCGTCCGGCACGGCGTTGAAGTCTCCGAGAACGATCGCGCGGTCGTGCCGGGCGATGGCCGCGGCGAGCACGCCGGTCTGCTCCGCCCTTACCGCTTCCTGACGTCGTTCGGCGAGGTGCGTGTTGAAGACCCGTACGGACCGGCCGCCCACCATGGTGGTGACCACCATGTACCCGCGGTCCTCGGATCCTCCGTCGGGGTATTCCACGTTGACGCGGTCCGTCATCGGCGCCGCCGAGAGGATCGCCTGGCCGTAGCCTCCCGGGCTCCACGGCACTCCCCCGCAACGGCCCCAGTTCCGCAGAACCGTCCCGTACTCGACGTGGTAGACCAGCCCGTAGAGGCGCTCCAGATAGTCCCGGATCCTCTCGACGTCCCGCACGCACGCTTCCTGCATGCCGATGACCTGGGGCGCGTACGTGGCGATCTCCGCTGCCCGGTCGACGTTGCCCGTCTCGCAGGGGTTGCAGATGTTCCACGTCATGACCCGGTTCGGCACGACGTCCTTGACGGCATCGACCGGCAGTGGCCTGGCGAAGGGGGCTCCGCTCGGCGCACTGGGTCCGAGGAGCATCATGCAGGCCACGACCACGGCACCCGCGAGCAACCCCGCGCTCCTTCCGAGCACTGTCACCTCCTCGATGTGCGTGCGCCTGGGTGCACGAGCTTATGGGACGGCGTTGTCGGCGACGACGAGTGGCAGATCGCTCCGGGCCTGCTGGGGGGAACCCGGTGCCGGACATCCGCCGCCCTCGTCCGGAACCGGCCGACGGATCAGCGTGCACGAGGACCGGACGGTGGCCGGCACGGCAGTCGTGGTGGAAGTCCGCCTCCTCCCGCCGAACCCTCAGCCGGTGTGGAGGATCCGAAGGCGATCGGGTTCCGCCGGATCCCGATCAACGACCTGGACGGGCGGCCAGACCCATTGCCACACGCCGGTGTCCGGCGGGCGGGAGAACCGGATCCGCCCGCGAGTGCCTTCGACTGCGACGTGCGGCCAGGACTCGGCCGTGCGTGCCCGGTCCCCGCCGTGGGAACGCAGCACATCGGCGAGGACGAGGACCGTGTCGTAGCCCTCGAAGGCGACGAAGGAGGGTGCTTCGCCCAGCCGCTCGCGGAGGGCCTTCTCGACTCGTGCGCCAAGTGGGCCGAGGCGCTCGGGCAGGTAGCGCAGGAACGGGACCGCGGCGCTGTCGTTCCCCAGCAGGGTCGCCCATCGGGCGAACTCCGGTTGTCCGGCCGGAGCACCGATCATGATCTCGGCGAGGCGCCGGTCGTGGCGGACTGACCTGACGATCGACACTGCCGGCTCCGGGTGGCCGACCAGCAGCAGGAGGGCTGTCGCGCGGTGGTCGACGAGTGCGTCGCACACGGCCGTGGGGGTGAGCGCGCGCATGTCGAGTTCGATGACGGTGCCGCCGCGTGGCGCGAGGTGGTCCCGCAGGATGCGGGCTCCGGACGTCCAGTAGACACTCGGCTCGGCGGCTACGGCGATGCGACTGTGGCCCGCGCCGAGAAGGAAGTCCGCGTAGATCCGCCAGCCGTGGGACTGCGCCGGGGCGAGGCGCGCGACCCATTGCGTCGGCTGTGCGGTGAGCGCGTCGAGCACCGCCGACGAACAGAGGAACGGCAGTCCGAGGGCGTCGGCCCGGGCGGCGGCGGCGCGAGCGACGACGCTGTGATACTCCCCCGCCAAGGCAGCCACACCCAGGCGGGCCAATTCGTCCACGGCCGCCTCCGCTTTCCGTGGATCAGCCGCGGTGTCCCGGACCACCAGCTCGATCGGCCGTCCGGCGATCCCACCGGCGTCGTTGGCCTCGCGCACGGCCAGCTCGAGCCCGGCGAGCAAGTGCCGGCCCGCCTCGACCCAGGCGGGCCGGGTCAGTGGAACGAGAGCGCCGATCCGGACGGACGCCCCGGCAGCCCGTTCGGCTTCGGACGGCGGTGCTGATGGCGCACTCATGCGTCGGCGCCTTCCGTGTGACGATTCGGATCGCAGAGCGGTAAGGGGCGCGCTTGGGTTGTCATGCCGGACATTGCATCCACCACCATCGCCGGCGGGCAACCGATTATGTGTGGTGAGCTGCGCCCTCCCCCGCCGCCCGCCTGCTCGCTCCGCCGCGTGGGCCCTGCGCACGCGGCCGTCTCCCGGCGTCTCGTCCAGGAATAGCCGCGGGTTCGCGTCGCGTTGCCGCGAGCATGACGACGAATGCGCCGCGGCCCGAGGTACTGCGATACACCGCCTTCTCCAGCAGTCCCGACGGCGGAAACCCCGCCGGTGTCGTTCTGGACGCCACCGCTCTGGACGACGGGGAGATGCTGGCCATCGCCGCCGGCCTCGGATACTCGGAGTCCGCGTTCCTCACCGCACCCCCGGAGGGCCTCGGCGGTCCGCAGGGACGGGCGTACAGCATCCGTTACTTCAGCCCCAAGGCCGAGGTGCCGTTCTGCGGGCACGCCACCGTCGCGACCGCCGTCGCGCTCGCCGAGCGGACAGGTCCCGGGGAGCTGGTGTTCGCGACGCGGGCCGGCACCGTGCCGGTGGAGGTGACCGAGGAGGACGGGACGGTCAGGGCCACGCTCACCAGCGTGGAGCCGCACGTCGCGGAGATCGCCGACGCCGACCTCGCGGAGGCACTCGCCGCGCTGGGCTGGCCGGCCGGCGATCTCGATCCGGCCTTCCCGCCCCGTATCGCGTTCGCCGGCGCCCGTCATCTCGTTCTCGCGGCGGCCACGCGCGCCCGCCTCGCGGATCTCTCGTACGACTTCGCGCGCCTCGAAGCCCTCATGCACCGCCTGGACCTGACCACCGTCCAGTTGGTGTGGCGGGAGTCGGCCACCGTCTTCCACGTCCGTGACCCGTTCCCCGTCGGCGGCGTCGTCGAGGACCCGGCGACCGGCGCGGCCGCGGCCGCGTTCGGGGCGTACGCCCGTGAGCTCGGCCTTGTGTCCGAGGACGCCGTCCTCACCCTGCACCAGGGCGAGGACCTGGGCCGCCCGGGCCGGCTCACGGTGACGCTGCGCGCGGGCGACCCGCGCGTCCGGGTCGGCGGCGCGGGAGCTCGCATCGGCTGAGAGGCCGTTCTCTCGCGGCGTTGTCGTTGCGATGATGCGTCAGCCGTCAGAAACGGGTGGGACATCCGCGGTCGTCCGGCCTGCGCGCGAGGCGGACGGTGCCGGTGAGGCAGCGTCCGCATTGCACGGGTCGAGCTCCACCGGACGTTGCACACACCTCCTGACCACGTGGATGACCGGGCAGCACTCCCAGGAGGTCGCGCCCCCGGCCCGCACAGAGACTCACGACGGGCAAGGGCCGGGGTGGACGTCGTCCGGCGCCGGCGCGGCGCGCCGTCCGGCCGCTCAGGCCTCGCCCATGACCAGGCCCTCGATGGTGTGCTTCTGTGTCACCGGCTCCAGGACGTCGACGACCGGGCAGTCCAGGTGGCGTCGGACCCGTTCGGGCAGAGCCTCCCGGTAGGCCCGGGTCACGGCGGTGTCGTGCCGGTCGCCGTTCGTGGCCTCGGGCCCGTCCACGCCCAGAACCAGTACGGGGCGGGACCTGGACGAGTGGTTCCTGGTGCCGCGGTGAATGGTCAGCGCGGTGCGCGCGGAGATGTCGCCGCGCTGCGGGTACTTGCGCACGGCTCGCTCCTCGTAGCGCGGACGGTGGGACCGGGGCGGAAACATCCCGTGCTCGAACTCCGGGCTGTCGTCCCACTGGGTACCCGGCGCGATCTCGAAGGGGCCCATGCCCTCCTCCGTGTCGACGGCGGTCACGTTGAACGCCAGCGAGGTCAGCCGCCGCTCGGCGCGGGTCTCCTCCGGCATGGGGAAGTCCCGGTGCCAGGGCTGGTCGACCGCGCCTTCCAACGGCACGTCGAAGCCCAGCTCGACGATGCGGTAGTCGGGCCCGAGGACCGCAGTGCAGACGGAGCGGACCCAGGGGTGGTCGACGAGATCGACGAAGCCGCGCAGCTGTTCGGGGTGTATCTCCACGTAGTAGCGGTGCGGTCCACGGCCGACCGCGCCGCCCGGCCGCTTCCGCGCGTCCTGGAAGGCCGCCTCGATGTCCTCGCGCATCCGGTCGGCCCATTCGGGGGTGAACGCACCCTTGCGGGCGGTGATGCCGTCCGAGTAGAGGGCCTCCACGTCGGCCGTCACATCGACGTCGAGACCGGCCGGCGCGATGCCGGGGTAGGCGTACGGGCTCATGCGTACCTCCTCGCAGCAGAACTGTCCCGGTCATGTTGCATCGTTGATTTCAACGTGGCAATACCTTCCTGGCCGGCTCTTGGATGGCGTGGGGCGCCGCATGCCACGATGTGCGGGTGAGCAGCAGCCTGAAAGACGTGGCCGCCCGCGCGGGAGTCTCCGCGCGCACGGTGTCGAACGTGGTCAACGGTTCCGCCCGGGTGTCGACGCAGACCCGTCGGCGGGTACAGGAGGCGATCGACGAGCTGGGGTACCGCCCCAACCTCGCCGCCCGGAGTCTGCGGGCCGGCCGTACCGGCATCATCGGCCTCGCGATCCCGGAGCTGCGCTCCCCCTACTTCGCCGAGCTCGCGGGTCTGCTCGTGGACGAGGCGCGCCACCGGTCGTGGACCGTGATCATCGATCAGACGCGGGGCGACGCGGAGGCGGAACGGCGTCTGCTGACCGGCGACGGGGGCAGGGTGATGGACGGACTCGTCATCAGCCCCTGGGCCCTGGCGGCACAGGATCTGACCGCGATCGCTCGTCCGCTGCCCGTCGTACTGCTCGGCGAGCGCAGTCCCCAGGGCATGGCCGACCGGGTCGCCGTGGACAATGTGGCCGCCGCGGACGAGGCCACCACTCACCTGCTGTCACGGGGACGCCGCCGCATCGCCGCGATCGGCCTTCAGCCGCATCTGGAGAACGGTACGGCGGAACAGCGCGCCGGAGGCTACCGCAGGGCGCTGCGACGTGCCGGAGTCGCACCCCGAACCGACTGGGAGCGCGCCGTGACCGCGCTGCACCGAAGTGACGGCGCCCGGGCCATGGCGGAACTGCTGGACGGCGACGCCGTCCCCGACGCGGTGTTCGCGTTCAGTGACGAACTGGCCCTGGGTGCCCTCCACACGGCACATGCCCGAGGGCTCCGGGTGCCGGAGGACATGGCGATCGTCGGGTTCGACGACATCGAGGACGGCCGGTTCAGCCGTCCTGCCCTCACCACCGTCTCCCCCGACAAGCGACAGATCGCCGCCCGCGCCCTGCAGTGCCTCGCCGACCGCATCTACAGCCCCCACAACGAGGTGCCCGCCCACGATCTGACGATCCCGCACCGGCTGGTCGTACGCGGGAGCACCGTCCCCGCAGCGGACACACCTGCTGCTCGGTGATGAGCGGGAACGCGTCCCTCAGTCCATCCGGACGTCGATCGCCATCGTCTCGTCGCCCGGGCTCCCCTCGACCTCGACGGTGACCCCGGACCACCGTCCGTCCGGCAGGTTGAGCGGCGGGTTCGTCGTTTCTCCGACGGCCGTGTTCCCGAGGGACGGATACAGGTCGTCGGAGTCTCCGCGGTTGCCCCGGCCGAAGATCGCTCCGAGGTCCCGTTTGCCGTCGGCCTGCAGCAGTTCGATGGCGAGGGCGTCCTCGTCGTTGACGTCCCGGACGGCTTCGTCGACGACGCAGACCGCGATGCCCGAGTCGGGCAGGAACGCGTCCTGTCCGCGGCGGCGCCGGTACTCGACGAGGATGTACTGCCGCTCCGTCATCGTCTCCGCGTTCTGGATGAACACGAGGTCACCGCTTTCCGCGGAGGGCCGCAGCACCAGGTCCTTGGCGCTCGCGGTGACGCGCTGCGGGGCCGTCCAGCCGTGGAACATGCGCAGCATGCCGTTGGGGAACGTCGGTGTGAGCCCGGTGTTGCCCCAGGAACCCGAGGCCATCAGGCAGTAGTTGCCGAGCCCGTTGGACATGGTCGCTTCCAACTGACCGGTATCGTAGTAGTCCGCCCAGCGTGCCGCGAGGTGGCCCCACTCGTGGGCGCACACGCCCATCGCACAGTTCTCGGGCACGGTGAGGAAGGTCTCCACCGTCAGACCGGGCGCGACCTCCACGCCGTTCGGCACACCCCACTTGAGGCTCCACAGATCGTCCCGGTCGAGCGTCTGCTCGGCACCGAGGCCCGCGTGCACGATGAACAGGGCGGTGACCGCGTGTTCGTCCAGTGCGTCGAAGGGTGTGAAGTCGACGCCCTCCTGCAGGGCGATCCGTACCGCGTCCCGGGCCAGGCCCTGGGCGTTACGCGGGAAACCGTCCTCGGTGAGGCCGGAGTTGCCGTCGGCGTAGAACGACAGCGGCTGCGGCATCCGGAACCAGCCCTGGACCTCGCCCTGGACGTCGATGCCGGTGTCGCCGAACGGGTCGAAACCGCTCACCGTGCGGTAGTAGTCGCGCATGCTGCCCGTCGGCAGGGACGCCGTGCTGAACAGCAACTCGCGGAAATGGCCGGGGCGACGGTTCGGGTCGTGCGGCCGGTCGGGGAAGTCGACCAGGAGTACGAGTGTGTTGACCACGCCCTTCAGGCGCCTGGCAGGCCGGGTGATGAGCTGGCGGGCGGCGCTCGGGCCCACACGGGCCGCACCGTCGTCGAGTCCCACACGCCTGGCGCCGCGCCGGGCGGAGCGCCAGGTGTAGTAGTAGTCCTCGAAGGCGGTGGTGCCCGGCAGCCGGCCCGAGGTGGTGAGGTCGAGGTAGCGGGCGTAGAGCTGGGCCAGGGCGTCGGGCGCCAACGGCACCGGGCAGGGCCCCGGGCAGGCCACGGCCGGGCTCATCGGCGGAGTGCGGGAGTTCTTCATCGTGCCCACTCCCTGGGCTAGGACGATCGCGAAGGTCATCGCAAGGCCGTGCGAGACGCAGGGCTTCCTTGCGCGGGGCGTGTCCGAGCGCCCTTCTTCGTACTACACACATCCAGCGTCCCTCCGACTCCGGGCCCCGTCAAATGCAGGCGGCAAGAACGGACTTGGCTGTTGATGCTTCAACCCGTGCGCGGCGGGGGCCCTCCGCTCCCGCTCACGCCGTCAAGGTGCGTCCGACGCGGCCGAGGACTGCGAAGATCATTACGCGACGGCGATCACCGCCCGCGGCAGAGCGGCGGCGGACAGGACAGCGCGGGCCCGGCGACACGTGTGCCGGACCCGCGCGGACCGGGTCAGCGCCGGCGGGACCAGCCGGCCCCGATTCCCGCCACGTGCAGGGCCAGGGCGGTCAGCCCCAGCAGCATGACGTTCACCGAAGAGAACACGTCGTTGGTGCTGATCTCCGCCGCGTTGATCAGAAACGCGATGAAGAAAAGCACCGCCGCGACCATACCGAGCATGAACGAGCTCCTCTCATAAGGATGAAGCCCGTATGCCCGGACATCGCGCTCACAGACACGTGAGGGCCGGGCCGGTACCTCCACCTTCGGACGAGACCCGCGTCATCACGTCATGACGCAGGGAGATCCGCCGGAGTGGCGCATGCTCGTCCCGGCGAGCCGACAGCCCGCCGCTCGCGGCCGAGCGCACAGTCGATCACTGGAGGACGGGAGCCTGCGGACCGGACAGGAGAGCGCGCGTGACCACACCACGGATCGACTACCAGGCATTGTTCACCGTGACCCCCAGCCCTTATCCGGTGCTGGACCCCGACTTGACGGTCGTCGTGGTCAATGAGGCCTGCCTGCGGGTCACGGGCCGGACCGGGGACGAGTCGGCCGGCCGACACCCGGCTCACCCGCCTCGGTGTGGCCGACGGCGGACGCGACGACATCGCCTTGATCATCGTTCGTCTGTGAATCCGCCTCGGACCGATCGGCCTCTCGCGCGTCGGGTCGGCGATCCGGAGCAGGTGATCCGCGGCAACCCGGCGCAGAGGGCGGGGTGTTCGACGGTTTCACGCTGACGCGCCGGGCGGGGAACCGGGCTGGGCTCCGCCTGCGGCACGGCGGCGACGATACGCCCGTACTGCTCCTCCACGGCCGTCCGCGGCGACCGACGGGGCCACGGAGAGTCCTCGAGACCCCGGACCGACCAGGAGCACCGTCCGTACTCCGAGCGCGCCATGGCCGAGGAGACACCCGAGGAACTCGTCACCGCGCTCCGCGAGTTCTGGCGGACCGCGGAAGAAGGGTCGGCCCGAGCCCGTCCTCACCCGAGGGGTTCGGCAGGGCGTGCGGCCGCCCGCTCAGGAGATCCGGTGGCTGGACGCGCACGGCCCGGCACGAATCCGGACGTAGCGGTGGGTCCGGAGCCCAGGACTGCGGGCCGGTTCCCTCCTCGTCCACGGCCCGCCCGGGTCCTGCCGTCGGTCCGCTAGGACTGCTCGAGCCGCGCGTTCGCCGCGTCTGCGGCCCGGTCCGCCGGACGGCGCGCCCCGGCTTCCCAGAGGCACCAGGTCGACCACAGCAGCAGGACGAGGAAGACGGCGAGCAGGCCCAGCAGCACCACCGTCTGCCGCGCCGACCCGTTCTCCTGAATCAGGGTCAGCGCCAGGCAGAGAGCCCAGGCGACCGCACCGCCCGCATACACGGCTCTGAGCTGTCGCAACTGACTCATCGATTCCATCGTCGCCCTCCTGAACCGTCCCGTCACGCGTCACCCTGCCGGTACCCACGTCACGCGGCTTCACCGCACACGATCGTGGTCGATCTCCCGGCCCGCTTCCGTGGGGGTCCGGGTCGGACGCCCTTGCCCGGATGTGAGCGCGTACGGGGTGATCGTCGTCAGAGTGTCCAGGGTGGACGGCACGTCCGGCAGACCGGGAACGGGCGGGGAGGAGGGCAGAGCTCCCTTGTCACCGACGGTCGGCACGACGATCACGGCCGTGACCGTGATGACGGTCAGGATGACGATGGAGACCGACGGCGCCGGGATCACGGTGGTGACCTCGGGGAACAGCACCACCAGCGCCAGGCCGGCGATGATCAGCGGGGCTCAGGAGACACCGCCTTCGGCTGAGAGATCCCGACACCCGCCCTGTCGGACGGCTCCTGACTCCGGCGGCACTGTCAGTGGCGGGTGACAGCATCGGGGCATGACGAAGAACTCACCCTTCGATTGGCGGTCCTTCCTGCTCAAGTGGAGCGGGGAGTGGGCGGATTCCCTGCCGGACGGCGAGGCGCGGGGCGAAGAGGACGAAGCCGCCCGGCAGGCACGGTGGCTGGGGTTCCCGCCCGCGTCCGAGGAGCTGATCGCGGCCCTGGAGGAGCGCCTCGGCCGGCGGATGCCTCCCTCGTACCGGGAGTTCCTCGGGGTCAGCGACGGGTGGCGGCACGCGGGCGGGTTCGTTTCGCTGCTGGCGGGGACCGCGGACGCGCACTGGCACGACGACGAGTCGGGACTCGCGGTCATGTTCGAGGAGTACCTGGACGAGGACGCCGGGCCCGAGGAGCGGCAGGAGGTGGACATCTGGCGGCGCGGGCTGCAGCTCGACGTCGAGTCCGATGCCACCTACGTCCTGATGGATCCCGAGGACGTGGACGAGGACGGCGAGTGGGCCGTGTACACGTGGGCGAGCTGGCGGGCCGATTCGCCCGAGCGCCACGCGAGCTTCCTCGAGTTCATGCGGGACATGCACCGGGAGTTCCACAGCCTGCGGGCTCGGCCGAACGACGGGGAGCCGGAGTTCGTCAACGACACGACGCGGAAGCTGGACGCCCTGGTGGAGGAGGCCCGGCTGGAGGCGCTGCGCGGTGGCTGGGAGCGGGCCGGGAAGGCACTGGACGAGGCCAAGGCGTACGGCAGACCGCGGGCCGCCGGGCTGGGCGACCAGATACGCCGGCTGCTCGGGCAGACCTCCATGGTGTACTTCGACGGCCTGGTGACGGACCCCCGGTACGCGCCCGAGCTGCTGCCACCGCTGGTCGCCGAGCACGCGGCGCACTCGTACCGGGACGACTCCACGCTGAAGTTCCACCTGCGAGGCGCCGACGAGGATCTGGTGTCACTGGCCCACGCGACGCTGGAGCGGGTGCGCGGCGGCACGTACCGGTACACGGCGGCCGGGCCGTTCGGGGAGGCGGTCGGGCGGGCTCGGGAGCTGGCGCGGTGGGGGGACACCGACGGGGCATGGCGGACCCTGATGGACGCCCTGCCCCTGTGGGAACCGCTGGGACCTGACCTCCTGGCGCCGCTGGGGTGGGTGGCCGACCCCCTGCTCGGGCCGCTGCTGACCCCGGAGCGGGGCCGCGAGCTGCTGTCCGCTCCGAGGGGCGGGCAGCAGGGCGAGGCACCGGGGCCGGCGGCCGGGCTCGACCCGGGCGGCCTGGCCTGGCTCGCGGAGCCCGACCCCGGCGACAACCGTACGTCCTACCGGTTCGTCCTGGTGGAGGGGGTGGAGCCGGAGGAGCTGCCGGCGCGTCTGGCGGACGGGGACGACGCGGTGCTGAACGAACCCATGACCCTCCGGGACGCCCGGCGCAGGCTGCTGCACAACCGGAGGGAGTTCTCGTCCTACGACGACAGGGCTCTCATGGCGGTCGGCCGGGCCGGCCCCGGCTGGAGCTTCGCCTTCGACGGCGACCCCGCCGCTTTCGGCCGGCAGCGATTCGTCTCCCCCGCCCCGGCCGCCGGTGCGGGCACCCGCGCGGTGGTGGTGTGGAGCGGCCTCAGAGCATGGCACGGGGAGCCGTTCTTCCACCTTTCGGTGGCGTGCGACGGCGCCGAGCAGTACGCGTTCACCTACGCGGACGGAGAGGTCCGGCGCAGCGGGGACATACCGCGGGCGCTGGACCCGAGCCGGTTCTTCGACGCCCTGGAGGACGCCGCCGAGGTGGAACGGTCGCTGCTGGAAGCGGTGGCCGGGGAGTTCGGTGCGCGTCTGCCGCGCCACGCGATCGTGAGCGGGCGGCTGCACACGTTCACCACCCGCTCCTGGACACGGCCGCCGGGGGACGGTGAGACGTACGCGGTGATCCGCATGCGCTGAGGGGCCACGCCCCCGACGGACGGCGTCCTCCTCCTCGGACTCCAGCGGCGAGGCCAGGGCCGGCCTGGGCACTGTTGCCCCGTCGTTTCCGGGAACGCGTCATGTCCTGGCAGCCCGCGGCGCGGCACCGACAGGCAGGGCGGGTGCGCGGTGGCGAGCGGAGCCTCCGGTTCACTTCCGGTGCGGGTCGGTGCCGTTGAGTGTCTCGACGACCTGGTCGTAGTCGCCGCGGGCCTCGCCGTAGCGCAGGAACTTCACGCGCTCGACCTGGATCTCCTTCGCGTCGGGCCGGGTCTCGAGCAGACCGACCACCTCTGCGATGAACTCGTCGAGCGGCATGGCGTGTTCGTTGTCCTCGTGCCCGGGCAGCAGTGCGGTGCGGACGGACGGCGGTTCGAGTTCCACGACCTTCACCGAGGTGCCGGCGAGCTGCAGCCGGACGGACTCGCTGAGCATGTGGATCGCCGCCTTCGACGCGTTGTAGCTCGGCGTGGCCTTGAGCGGTGCGAAGGCCAGGCCCGAGGAGACGGTCATGATCGTGGCGTCCGGCTGTGCCTGCAGACGCTCGACGAACGCGGCGATCAGACGGATCGGGCCGAGCACGTTCGTCGTCACCGTGGACTCCGCGGAGGCGAGGAACGACGCGGGGTCGCGCCAGTCCTCGACGCGCATCACGCCGGCCATGGTGACGAGGACGTTGAGGTCCGGGTGACGGTCCAGTACCTGCTTCGCGGCGGAGGTGACGCTCACGGCGTCCGTGGTGTCGATCCGCACGGTGTCGATGCCGGGGTGCTCGGCCGCGATCCGCTCCAGCAGCTCGGCGCGCCGGCCGCCGACGATGACGGTGTTCCCCCTGGCCTTCAGCTCGAGGGCGAGAGCGAGACCGATGCCGCTGGTGGAGCCGGGGACGAAGATGGTGTTTCCGGAGATGTTCATGTCCCGATCGTGGCCGGTCCGCCGCCACGGGGGCAGAGACCGGTTGTCGGGGGATCGGCGATCCCTGGCTCACCCACCGGTGCCGGACGATAATCGTCCCCATGGACCGTGCAGCTCTGGCCGACTTCCTGCGCCGCCGCCGCGAGGCGCTGCAGCCGGAGGACCTCGGCCTTCCCGCAGGCGCACGCCGGCGGACCCGGGGTCTGCGGCGTGAGGAGGTCGCGTCTCTGGCCGTGATGTCGACCGACTACTACACACGGCTGGAGCAGCGGCGCGGGCCGCAGCCCAGCGAGCACATGCTGGCCTCGCTCGCCCGGGCGCTCCGGCTGACGGGCGACGAGCGGAACTATCTGTACCGGATAGCCGGGCACAACGCGCCGGCATCGCTGTCGGCCTCGCCGTATGTCGCTCCCGCGCTGCTGCGGGTGCTGGACCGGCTCGACGACACCCCGGCGCTCGTTCTGACCGACCTCGGCGAGACGCTGGTGCAGAACAGGATGGCCGCCGCCCTGTTCGGGGACGCGTCGAGGCACACGGGTCTCGCCCGCAGCGCGATCTACCGCTGGTTCACCGATCCCGCGGAACGGTCGTTGTATCCCGAGGCCGACCGCGACCGGCAGAGCCGCGCCCAGGTCGCGAACCTGCGTGCCGCCCACGGGCTGCGAGGCCCGCGCTCGCGGGCCGGTGAACTCGTGCGCGCCCTCCAGAAGGCGAACGAGGAGTTCGCCGAGCTGTGGGCCCGCCATGAGGTGGCACAGCGGTTCGAGGACCACAAGACGCTCCTCCACCCCGAACTCGGCGCGATCGAGCTGGACTGCCAGGCGCTGTTCACCGAGGACCAGTCCCAGACACTGCTCGTGCTCACGGCTCCGCCACGCACCGAGGGCCACGAGAAGCTGCAACTGCTCGCCGTACTCGGACTGGACCGCTTCACCGAGGTGGAGCGCTAGGCTCGGCGGCGTCAACGGTCGGTTCCGACACGGCTCAACGCCTTCCAGTCCTCGGCCCGTGAGTCGGGCACGAACACCAGCGGTGTGGTGAAGCTGACCTCGCGCCCCTCGTGATCGGTCGCGAGAACGGTGAACTGGTGGTCGCCGCCGCTCTGGAGCTCGACCCAGAACGGCTCCGTGGCCTCCGGCTGGGCGTCCGGTCGGTCCGGGGGCGCGGCGGCCACACGGGCTTGAGCGGCGGGGTGACCCGGTCGGTGATGCGCAGCACCCGGAAGGGCATCTCGCGTCCCTGGTGCGGGAAGCCGGTGCTCTCCCCGTAGCGCACTTCCGGTTCACGGGGGAAGATCCGGTCCTCCCGCTGCAGGTAGGCCACGATGCCGTCGTCCTCGTGGGCGACGAACAGTCGCTTGAACTCGCTCACCAGGAGGGCCCGGTGCCCGAGCGAGAGGCAGCCGCGGGTGACGACCCTGACGAACTGGTCACGTCCGAGACCCGTGATGTGGTCGTACGCCGCCAGGTCCGGGCGGCGCCTCCTGATCGTTTCGAACTGCGCGGGAACGCCCGATGCCAGGTTGTCCCAGGCGCCGTGCACATGCGCGGAGGCGCCCAGAGGCGTCGCGATGAACTGCTCGGCGCGCAGGGGGGCGCTGGGCAGCACTATGGGCGCGCCGTTGCCGTCGATCAGCTCCGCGCGGCCGGTGAGGGTGACCAGGTCCTCCAGGTTCGCCTCGCTCAGCGGGACGTGCGCGGGAACGGGGGGGCCGCCCCTCGACCCTCCTCAGGGCCCGCAGCAGCGCGTCGCCGCCCCGTTCGCTGTTCAGCAGGGCGTGCCACAGTCCGGTGCGGCCGTCGACGTCGTGGGGCTCCGGCCGGCATGTCCAGGTGACGGGTTCGTCGTAGGTGAGGAGCAGTCGGGTGGGGAACTCGAGGACGCTTCCGGGGAGTCCGGTGGGCGTGCTGCCCGGCTGGACGACCGGCACGGTCATCGGCACCAGCCGCTCCCGGTCGAGCAGGGACTCCAGGGACAGGTCCAGGCTCTCCACCTCGGGCGGCACCGAGGAGACCAGCTGGGACGTACCGGAGGTGAAGGCTTTGAGGGAGCCGGGTGGGGTGGTCGTGGAGTCCAGCGGCCCGGGGACCTCCTCCCGGACGTGTTGCGGTGGCAGCCCGACCAGGATCAGCGTCGGCGCGGCCGGCTCCCGACGCACCAGACGGCGGCCGTCGAACCGGAGGTTCACCAGGCCTATGTCGACCACGAGCATGTCCGCGGGACGTACGACCCGGAACGGTCCCACCGCACCGTCGTCACCGGGCCGGTCGGGGCGACCGCCACCGGGATGGTCCGGACGGCCACCACCGGGCCGGTCCGGACGGCCACCGCTGCCGGGGCGCCTGGGGCGACCACCACTGCCGGGGCGGCCGTCCGAGTGGCGTTCCGGCATCCCCTGCCGCAGTGTCGGCACAGCGGGATGACGGCTGTGAGAAGCCATGGGGGAACCCCCTCAGAACGAGGGAAGGGAAGGCGGGCCCCGTCCGGGGCCGCTCGCCTCTCCCTGTCCATGGTGCTCCCTGGGCCGGAACATCACCAGTGAGCATGCGGAGGGGCTGTCGCATGGCGCGCGACGCCGGGCGGTGGGACCCTGGAATCGGTGCTGTGCGCCGCTCCACGCTCTCGCGAGGAGGGATGGTCATGGCCAAGCGTCTGGTCGTCTGCTGTGACGGCACATGGAATTTCGCGGACCAGCCGAGCAAGACCAATGTCGCCAAGGTCGCCCTGTCCGTACGCCCCCGGTCCGCCGCCGGGAAGGAACAGCGCGTCTACTACCACAGCGGGGTAGGCACCCACCGGTGGGAGCGTCTGCGTGGCGGCGCGTTCGGTGTGGGGCTGTCCCGGAACATCGTGGACGCCTACCGGTTCCTCGTCGAGACGTACGAACCCGGCGACGAGTTGTTCCTCTTCGGTTTCAGCCGCGGTGCGTTCACCGCCCGCAGCCTGGCGGGGCTGGTGCACAACAGTGGCGTCCTGCGCCGGGACCACGCCGACCGGATCCCGGAGGCCTGGGCTCTGTACCGTGACCGCGTCGAGCAACCGAACGGCGCGGCCGCCACGTTGTTCCGCCGCTCGTACGCGCACGAGACGGAGATCAGGTTCGTCGGGGTGTGGGACACGGTCGGCGCCCTGGGCGTCCCGGTCCCGGACACCACATGGCTGCAGTCGGCGGCGAACCGGTTCAACCGCCGCTGGGCGTTCCACGACACCGAGCTGAGCGACCGGGTCGAGGCGGCCTTCCACGCGCTGGCCGTCGACGAGCAGCGCTCTGCGTTCCGGCCGGCACTGTGGCACCAGCGTCCCGGATCCGCGGCGCGCGGCCAGGAGTTGAAGCAGGTGTGGTTCGCCGGGGTGCACTGCGACGTCGGTGGCGGCTACGAGGAGACGGGACTGTCCGACATCGCCCTGCTGTGGATGGTCGACCATGCCCGCAGACACGGGCTGGAGTTCGACGCCGGCACGCTCAGCACGGAGGGGCCCCGGGTGATGAAGCCCGAGGAATGCGCCGACTTCCGTGTGCGGCCGGACGGTTCGGGCGCTCTCCACGTCTCTCGGACGGGCATGTACCGGCTGGCCGGGCCGCTGCACCGGCCGCTCGGGAGGGCGGTGAACGACCACGGCGAGCCCGACGGCAACGAGTTCCTGGCGGTGCCCGCCAAGGAGCGCTACGACCGGGACACGGGCTACCGGCCGCCGGAGCTGGAGGGTTACCTGGGCAGGCAGGAGCGGGTCCGGCTGGAGCCCGTCCTGCTGCCGGGTCTCGCCTCGAGCCTGCCGCCCATGCCTCCCGCCGCGGCCGGTCCGGGAGCGGCGGCCGACACGCGGAACGGACTCCACCGTGCCACGTGACACCGGCCGGCCGTGACGATAACGCTTTGCGCGGCGCTTCTCGGCCTGGTTGGCTCACGCCCATGACCTGGCTTCCGCATGACTTCGTCCATCCCCTCCACGTCGACATACCCGACGGCGGAGGCCACCGGCTGCGCCCGATCAGCGGTGCGGACGCGCCGCTGGACTATCCGGCGGTGATGGGTTCGCGGGAGCGGCTGTGGTCGATCTTCGGCCCCGCGTGGGGCTGGCCGTCCACCACGATGTCGTACGAGGCGAACCTCGCCGATCTGGAGCGGCACGCCGCGGAGATCGAGGCGCACGAATCGTTCAACTACACGATCGAGAACACGGACCGCACCGCCCTGCGCGGCTGCGTCTACATCGACCCGCCCGAGAAGCAGGGGGCGGACGCCGAGATTTCCTGGTGGGTGGTGGACGACGAGGTGGGCGGTGCGCTGGAGCGGGCGCTGGACGCGTTCGTGCCGCGCTGGATCGCCGAGGACTGGCCCTTCGAGCGGCCGCGCCTCATCGGCCGGGACGTGACCTGGGAGGAGTGGCTCCGGCTTCCGGACCTTCCGTGAACAGGGCCGTCCGGCAGGCGCGGGGACGTCGTCGTACGCGGGCCTGTCACTGATCGTGGGCCGGGCCGGTGGGGAGGCGGACAGTGCCTGGACGGTTTCGGGGGCCAGGTCGCGCAGCCAGGTGTCCCGCGTCGCCCATGACGCCGGGTCCAGCCGGTTCGGGCGTGCTTCACCGGTGCCGGTGGGCAGACATGTCCCTGCCGGCGATCGAGCAAAGGGGACAAGGTGACGCGGAACTCAGCTGACGCGGTGGAATCGATGGAGCAGCTCGCCACCGTCTGGCGGGTGATGGTGCTCGACCGGAATCCGGGCGCGGACGTACGGGACCTGCCGGGTATCGCGGTGCGCTGGGCGGAGTGCCGGTTCGGTTTCTGGAACTGCGTCACGCTCACCGAGGCCGGGGCGGACGCGGGGCTCATGGAGAAGCGGCTGGGCCAGGCGGCGGACATCATGCGGTCGAAGAGGCACGCCGGCTTCTTGTGGGTCTTCGAGGACCTCCTCGACGCCGAGGCCCGCCCGCGCTTGCCGGAAGCGGTCGAGCGGGCCGGTCTGGTGCACGCCTTCTCTGGCGTCGGTATGGCCGGTGACCTGCTGCCGATCCCCGAACCGGCGCATCCGGACCTGACGTTCGTGCGGGTCGGCACGGACGAGCATCTGCGGGCCTACGCCGATCTCAACTCGCGCGCCTACGACATGCCGCTGGAGGCCGGCCGCGACGGCCTCGTGGGCTCGGGGCTGTGGAGGACAGGGGTGCACGCCTACCTGGGCCTGCGGGACGGCGTCCCGGTGACGTGTGCCGGGGCCGTGGAAGCGGACGGCCGCCTCTTCGTCGTCCTGGTGGCCACGGACCCACGATGGGAACGCAGAGGGTACGGGGAGGCGGTGACCCGCAAGGCCCTGTACGAGGGCGCCCGGGCCACCGGGCTGACCCGCGCCACGCTGCACGCGACCGCCGCCGGGGCTCCCGTGTATCCGCGGATCGGCTTCGAGCCGAACAGCCCACTGCACTTCTTCGCCCCGGGGAGCTGACGGCCCACGCCGGAAGGCCCCTGTCACCGGGTGGACAGCGGACCGCCGGCGGCGCGCCAGTCGACGAGCCCGGCGGCGACGAACACCGCCACCGCGCTGTGCGCGCTCTGCACGGTGATGCGTGAGCGCCGGGCCAGTTCGCTGAACGAGAGACCCGGCGTCCCCCGGATGTGCCCCAGCAGCCCGTACTTGCGCGTGGTCAGACCGAGCGGCTTCAGTCCCTCGGTGAAGGCGGCCTCCCACACCCGGCCCACGGTGAGCAGCGTGACGGTGGGACTGAAGGGAGGCGGTCCGGACATGGGGGCAGACTACCCACCGGAGGAGGAGCGCCGGTGGTCCCGTTCCTCCAGCGGCTCCCGCGCGGCCGGCGCCCCACCACCGGCGTTCGCGCCGCCGACGCCCTTCCGGAGGGTCTCGCGCGCCTCGCGCAGGCGCCGCACCTGCCGGCCGCCCTGCCATGTCAGCAGCGGCAGGACGACCGCGCCGAGCAGACCGCAGACCAGCGCCTGCCGGACATGGCCCAGGAGGAGCGGCGCGGCGACGCACAGCACGTACATCAGGCAGAGGACCACCAGGGCGGGGCGCCGGTGCCGGGTGCGGTGCAGCCGTTGCTCCACCAGGCCCAGCATGGCTTTCCGGTCGGCGGGCGAGGAGGGGATCTCCCCGTGGCGCAGCCGGCGGTCCAGGGTGACCAGGCGGTCGCCCGAGCCGCCGGCCGCGCGCTTCTCCCCCGCCCGCAGCACCAGCAGGACGGTCACCGCGCCCACCGAGGTCACGGCGGCCCGCAACAGCACCACGAGGGCCGGCTCCCCCGGTGACACCAGCATGATCACCGCCCAGCCCAGGAGGACGACGAGCAGCACCTGGGCCCACACGTGGCGGCCGAGGAAGGTATTGAGCCGTTCCACCCGTCGCCCTCTACCGTCCGGACCGGAGACTGCCGTGCCGGAGGCCCACCGTCCGGGCGGTCAGCGCGGCCGCCAGCAGCACGCAGGCGACCACGCTGTACGCCCATTGCGCCGTTCCGCGCACCACGCCCACGATGCTCCACACCGCCCACAGGGCGAGCACCACGCACAGCGCCGTCGAGGCGATGTCGGCGACCCGTGCGCGTAACTGGGCGCGCTGGCGCGTGCCCGGTTCGAGGTCGCCGAGTTCCTGTCCGTCGTGGTCGTGGCGCGCTCCCATGGCCGGCCTCCTCACGTACTTTGCCTCGTTCATCCCTGAAGGCCTATCGGCTACCCCCGGTCGAAAGCGTCAATCGGTGGACGGACAAGGCACGTTGCCGGGTCAGGGAAGGGTCCACTTCTGGTTGGGGCCGGTGTGGCAGGTCCACAGGTGGACCGGCGTACCGTCGTTCCACGTACCGCCCGAGGCGTCCAGGCACCTGCCCGACTGCGGGTTGCGGACCGTACCGTCCGACCGGGCCTCCCACTTCTGCGCCCCCGAGCCGTTGCACGTCCACAACTGGACCCTCGTACCGTCCGCGCTCCCGCCACCGGACACGTCCAGACACTTGCCCAGCGCCCTCAGCGCACCGTCATCGGCCACCGTCCACCGCTGCGCCGCCGTCGTGTTGCACGTCCAGATCTGCACCTGCGTACCGTCCGCCGTGCCCGCGTCGTCCACGTCCAGACACTTGCCGTTGACCCCCCTCACCTCACCGGAGCGCGGATCGGACGGAGATCCGGTCTGTTTGACCCGGATGTCGCGGAAGGCCACGTCGTCGCCGTCACCGTGGTTCTGGAGCCCGATGTGGCCCTGTGCCAGGCTGCGCGCCGGGTCGGTGTTGGTGAAGTCGTTGATCTTCCGGCCGTTGAGGAAGACCTCCAGCCGCTCTCCGGTGACGCGGATCTCGTACGTGTTCCACTCCCCCGGCGGATTCAGCGCCGCGTCGCGCGCGGCGAGGTCGGCGGACCGGAATCCGTACACGGCTCCCGTGGTGCGGTCGGCCGCGTCGGTGGCGTCGATCTGGATCTCGTAGCCGTTGTCCACCGCCGACCAGGGGTCGTCGGACGACGGGAAGCCCACGAAGACACCGGAGTTGTCGTCCCCGTTCGCCCTCCAGTCCAGCTTCAGGGAGTAGTCACCGGTGAACTCCCTGGCGTCGTACCAGAAGAGGCCCAGTCCGCCGTGCGAGGTGAGGGTGCCGTCGGTCAGGGTGAAGCCGCCCGGTCCCGCCTGCTTCCAGCCGGTCGTGCCGGTGCCGTCGAGCAGGGGCGTGTAACCGGTCTCCGGGCGGCAGTCGGCCTTGGTGGTGCCGGCGGCCCAGCGGATGCCTCCGAGCAGGTGCCGGCGGAAGGCGGGGTCGGAGTAGGACTCCTCGGTGTGGCCGCCGCCGGTGTAGAAGGCACGGCCACCGGCGTAGTCCTTGCACCAGGCGATCGGGTGGTCGCCGGACATGGAGCCGCCGGAGTAACTGGATTCGTCCAGCGAGGCCAGGACGTGGGCGGTGGTGCGGGGGTTGGTGCGGTAGTTGTACCACTCGTCGGTGCGCTGCCAGGTGCGGGCGAGGTGCGCGGTGGCGTCGTGCGCCCGGTCCTCGACCTTGACGGTCGCGGGCTGGATGGCGGGGTGGGACTGGAAGAGGGCTCCGGCCAGTCCTTCGTAGAAGGGCCAGTCGTACTCGGTGTCGGCGGCGGCGTGGACGCCGACGTATCCGCCGCCGGTGCCGAGGTACTGCTCGAAGGCGGTCTGCTGGGCGGGGCCCAGGACGTCGCCCGTGGTCGACAGGAAGACCACGGTCCGGTACTGCGCCAGGTTGGCGGTGGTGAAGGCCCCCGGGTCCTCGGTGGCGGTGACGGTGAAGTTGTTCGCCGCTCCGAGGTCGCGCAGGGCCGTGATGCCCTCGTCGATCGAGGAGTGGCGGAAGCCCGCCGTCCGGGAGAAGACGAGGATCTTGTACGCCGGGTCGGCCACCGCGGTGGCCGTGCGGTCCGCGGTGTCGTGGGCCGCCGGTGCGGCGCCGGGCGGGGCGGCGGTCTGAGGTGTCAGGCAGAGCACGGCGCCGGCACACAGGCTGAGCGCTGTCTTGAGCAGGGTGCGCATCGTGGGTCGCCTCCTTTCTACGGCAGGGTCCACTTCTGGTTGGGGCCGGTGTGGCAGGTCCACAGGTGGACCGGCGTACCGTCGTTCCACGTACCGCCCGAGGCGTCCAGGCACCTGCCCGACTGCGGGTTGCGGACCGTACCGTCCGACCGGGCCTCCCACTTCTGCGCCCCCGAGCCGTTGCACGTCCACAACTGGACCCTCGTACCGTCCGCGCTCCCGCCACCGGACACGTCCAGACACTTGCCCAGCGCCCTCAGCGCACCGTCATCGGCCACCGTCCACCGCTGCGCCGCCGTCGTGTTGCACGTCCAGATCTGCACCTGCGTACCGTCCGCCGTGCCCGCGTCGTCCACGTCCAGACACTTGTCGTTGACCCCCCTCACCTCACCGGAGCGGGTGCCGCCGGTGGAGGTGGTGAAGGAGAACTCGTCCACGTCGAACAGGGCGCCGCTGCCCCCCTTGAAGACGAGGTACAGGGTGGTGGTGCCGGCCGGCCGGCCGGTCAGGGACGCCGTGACGTCCTGGAAGGTCTCCCAGCCGCCGGTGACCGGCACGGTGGCCGTGCCGAGCAGGGTGCCGGTCGGGGAGCCCGCGCGGACTTCGAGGGTGCCGCCGCTGCCGCCCGAGGAGACCCGGGCGGTGAAGCCGGTGGCGTTGTCGAGGCCGTAGGGCGTGAAGGAGATCCAGTCGCCGTTGTGGATCTCGCCGACCGTCCTGCCGCCGTGCGCGGGCGCGTGGTTGACGACCTGGACGCCGGCGGAGTCACCGTAGTGCTCGGCCTGGCGGTGGCTGGGCTGGGTGATGTGCTGGTCGTGCGCGGTGAGCGCGGGCTGTCCGTTCGCGCCGGTGTCGGTGTACTCGGCGTCGATGACGCCGAAGATGTTGGCGTTGGGGTCGTGCTCGCCGTCCGCCAGCGTCTGCAGGGTGCCGGTGCAGCCGGTGGCCGAGGTCTGCGGGTGACCGTGGCTGTCGTGACCGATGATGAAGGTGACCTTCACCCTGGCGCAGTCGATCGTGCCGTCCTCCGGGTCGGTGACCGTGACCTTGAACGGGATGGCGGCGCCGAAGTCGTAGATCCGCCCGTCGGTGGGGGTGTCGAGCCGTACGGTCGGGGCGGTGTTGCCGACGGTGATCTGCACGGAGGCAGTGGCGGACTTGCCGGAGGGGTCGGTGACCTTCAGCGTCGCCGTGTACTGCCCGCTGGTGGTGTACGTGTGGGACGGGTCGGCGGCGGTGGAGGTGGCGCCGTCGCCGAAGGTCCAGGCGTGGCCGAGCACGTCGCCGTCCGGGTCGGAGCTGCCGGCCGAGGAGAAGCCGACGGTGAGGGGTGCCTTGCCGGAGGTGGTGTTCGCCTTGGCCTGGGCCACCGGGGCGCGCCCGCCGGTCACGTGCTCGATGCGGTACAGGGCCGAGTTGGCGTCGCCGTTGAAGTAGCCGGTGCCGTAGTCCAGGACGTAGAGGGCGCCGTCCGGACCGAAGGCCATGTCCATCACCTGGGTGCCGCTCCACGGGAAGGAGCCGATGGACTGCACGGTCCCGTCGCCACCGGCCTCGATCCGCTTGATCCAGCGGCGGCCGAACTCGCCGGCGAAGAAGTCTCCGTCGTACTCGGCGGGGAACTTCACCTCGGAGGTGGAGTTCGCGTCGTACCGGTAGACGGGTCCGCCCATGGGCGACTCGGAGCCGTTGCCGAACTCGGGGACGGAGGCTCCGTCGTAGGGGATCCAGGCGGGCTGAACGGGCGGCAGGTCGGTCAGGCCGGTATTGCGTGGTGAAGTGTTCTTCGGCGCCGCGCAGTTGAAGGCCGCACCCGAGGTCCCGGCGGCGAAGTCGTAGTCGACGTAGGCGTCGTTCCTGCCGGTGCAGTAGGGCCAGCCGAAGTTGCCGGCCTTGGTGATCCGGTTGAACTCGACCTGCCCGCCGGGGCCTCGGGAGACGTTGGCGGTGCCCGCGTCGGGCCCGTAGTCACCGACGTAGACGGTGCCGGTGGCCTTGTCGACGCTCATCCGGAAGGGGTTGCGGAAGCCCATCGCGTAGATCTCGGGCCGGGTCCTGGCGGTACCGGGCGCGAAGAGGTTGCCCGCCGGGATGCCGTACGTCGCGTCGGGGTTCACCTTGATGCGCAGGATCTTGCCGCGCAGGTCGTTGGTGTTGCCCGAGGAACGCTGGGCGTCGTAGGCGGGGTTGCGGGAGGCACGCTCGTCGATGGGGGTGTAACCGTCCGAGGCGAAGGGGTTGGTGTCGTCGCCCGTCGACAGGTACAGGTTGCCCGCCGCGTCGAAGTCGATGTCGCCGCCGACGTGACAGCACAGCCCGCGGGAGGCGGGCACGTCGAGGATCTTCTTCTCGCTCCCCGCGTCGAGGGTGCCGTCGGTCCGCAGGACGAACCGGGACAGCCGGTTGACGCCGTCGAACGGGGTGAAGTCGGATGCCGTTCCGTCGGTGGGGGCGTCGCCGGCCGGGGTGCTCAACTCGGGTGCGTAGTAGAGGTAGACGAAGCGGTTGGTGGAGAAGCCGGGGTCGGCCGCGACGCCCTGCAGGCCCTCCTCGTCGTGACTGTAGACGTCCAGCCTGCCCGCCACGGTGGTGGTGCCGGCCGCGTCGGTCCGTCGCAGTGTGCCGTCGCGCGAGGTGTGCAGGACCGAGCGGTCCGGCAGGACGGCCAGTGTCATGGGCTCGCCCGTTTCGGCCACGCCTTTGGCGAGGGTGACCTGCTGGAAGTCCTCGGCCGCCGCGGCTGCGCCGCCGGGTCCGGCCGGGGCGGCGGCGGGGGCCCCGGCGGCCGGGCCCACGGGCAGCGCCAGGCCCATGGCACACGCCACGGCCGTCAGCAGCGTGCGGATACGTCTGTGTCCGAGCGGTTTCGTGCGCACGGAAGTCTCCAGGAATATGGGGGGTGGCGGCAGGCCACGGGGGCCCGCCGTGAAGGAGTACGGGCGCGCGCCGTCGCGCCGTCGAACACCGGCCCGTCACCCCGCACAGGGTTATGACCGGTCCATTTCAAGGAAGTTAGCGGGCCTCGCGGGAACGCGTAACCCCTTTCGCGCACAGTCCCGCATCTTCTTCCTCGGATGAGACAAAGTGCCGGTGCCCCGCCCTGGGCCCGGGGTCACTTCGGCCGAGGAACGCGCCGGCGCCGCGTGGTCCGCGCCATCACCGACGAGAACCTCACCACCCCTACCGCCGAACAGCGGAGGGCGTCGTCCTGCCGTGAGTCGGCATCCCGCGGTTCACCGCGGGCCCGGTCGCAGGCGGTCAGCGGCGGGCCTCCCCGGGTTTTTGCCCCCAGGCGGTCAGCATGCCGGCGGACAACGCGGCGCACTCGTCGGAGTCCAGGTACCGGACCGCGGCGTCGACGGCGTCGTCGTCGACCAGGCCGGTGGCGAGCATCGCCGCTCGGCTCCGCTCCCATGTGTCCGCCCAGAAGCGGCTGATGGGACTGCCGGGCAGCAGCGGCGGCACCTGCATCTCGGCGGCGACACGCACGAGCCCCGCCCCGCGCAGCAGCCGAGGGTACGACGGCACCCGGGAGACATCGGTGCCGATGGCCGCCCGCAGCCCCTGCCACATCGCCCGCATCACCACCGTGTACGGCGTGCCGGGCGTCCGGTCGCTCGTCAGGTCGACCGCGTCACTGAGCACCAGCACACCGCCGGGCGCGACGAGTCCGGCCAGTGCCGTGATCAGACGTTCACGCTCGGGCAGATGCATCAGCACGAAGCGCGCGTGGACGAGCCCGAACCGGCCGGGGGCGAAGTCCGGGGCGGTGATGTCGGCCTCCAGCACATCGAGCCCCGGCACGGGTCGCCCGGCGAGGAAACGTACGTCGCGGTCCACGGCGAGCACGCTCGTCACCCCGGCCTCGTCCAGCAGCCGGCGGGAGACCGTGCCCGTTCCGGCACCCACGTCGAGGCAGCGCCATCCCGGGCCGGCCCCGAGTGCCCGCAGCCGCGCCATGGTGATGTCGTCGTAGGCGAGGGCGCCGAAGTCGATGCGCTCGCCCTCATGTGCCTGTTCGGGGCGGAAGACGGCCTCGCCGTACCGGCCGCGCCCGCGCGGAGCGGCGGTCACCTCGCGGCCCGCGCGACGGCGGGAGTGCCGTCCTCGACGCTTTCCGTCGCCCGGCCGGCGAAGGACTTCGACAACGGGTCGTGGGACGGTTCCATGGCCGGGCCTCCTCATGCGGTGGACGGTGCCGGGCGGCCCTCGGAAGCTCCCACGGGCTCAGCCTTCGGGGACGCGCAGGGCCAGGAGGGCCACGTCGTCGTCGTTGTCGGCGGGGCGGACACGGCGGAGCAGTTGGTCGGTGAACGAGGTGAGGGGGCGGTGGGCGAGGGCGGCGGCGTGCTGGCGCAGCCGGTTCAGACCCGTGTCGAGGCTCTGGCCGGGCGCTTCGATGAGGCCGTCCGTGTACAGCACCAGGATGGACCCGGGCGGGAGCAGCGCTGTGGCGTCGGGGCGCCGGAAGCCTGCCTGGGTGCCCAGCAGGATGCCGTGGCCATCGGTGAGGTAGTTTGCCAGGCCGTCCCGGCTGATCAGCAGCGGCGGAGGGTGGCCCGCGTTGGTCCAGGACAGCTGCCAGTGACCCTCGTGGGCCGCTTCGATCCGGCCGAAGATCATGGTGGCCATGGCGACGTCGGTGATGTGCTGGATCGCCTCGTCGAGCCGTTCGACGATACGGCTGGGGGGTTCGTGCTGGGACCAGGCGTAGGCGCGGAGCATGTTGCGGACCTGTGCCATGCCGGCTGCCGCCTCCAGGTCGTGGCCGACGACGTCACCGATGGCCAGGGCGGTGGACTCGTCGGACAGGGGGAAGGCGTCGTACCAGTCGCCGCCGACATGTGAGGCGTCGGGTGCGGGCATGTAGCGGACGGCCATCTCCAGGCCCGAGACACCCGGCATCTGGGGCAGCAGGTGGTTCTGCATGGTCTCGGCCACCTTGCGCTGACGCTGGTAGAGGCGGGCGTTGTCCAGGGCGAGGCCGGCCCGACGCGCGATGTCCTCGATCAGCGGAAGGTCCACGGGGGCGAAGGCCGCCGGAGTCTCGGTACGGCCCAGGGTCAGCGCACCCAGGACCGAGCGCGGGCCGCGGATGGGTGCGATGGCCGCGGAGTGCATCCCCGTGGCGTGGAACAGGCGGCCCTGCTCGACCGCTATGCCGGAATCCGGTGTCCCCTGGTAGGTCTTCGGGCCGGCCAGGGTGGAGGCGACGCCGCGCAGGGCTCTGGACAGGGGCATCGGGGATTCCTCGGGAATCGGCGGCATCGGTCCCTGCAGGTCCTCGTGCTGCACCAGCGTGCCGCCCTCGGCGTGGACCACGACGGTACGCCACAGCTCGTCATGTTCGGTGATCAGGTCGATGATCACCCAGTCCGCCAGCCGGGGCACGACCAGGGCCACCAGCCGCCGCAGCGCCTCGTCGACGTCGAGGGTGGAGGTCAGCTGCGCGGTGGTCTCGGCCAGCAGAGCCAGCCTTTGCAGCTCCGACAGCCACTGGGCCGCCGGCTCCGGTCGCGGGCCGGTGTCCCGCGGGTACTCGGGGGTGTGGAAGACGACGAGTGTGGCGGCTTGCCGGTCGCCGATGCCGTACGGGGTGACCAGCCAGGAGATCGGCAGCACCGAACCGTCGGCGCGTGCGAAGTAGTCCTCATCGGCCTGGGCGGGGCGTCCGGCGTGGAATGCCTGTCGCATCGCGCATTGGGTCCTCGGCAGCTGCTGCCCCTGCGGACCGCGGTGCAGCAGGTCGTGCGCGTCATGACCGAGGAACTCCGCGGCGGGCCGGCCCAGCAGTTCCTCGGCGCGGGCGTTGACGGCGACGATGCAGCCCTCCTCGTCGACGACGTAGGCGCCCGTGCCGATGGCTTCCAGCATGGCGGAAGCCACCGGCACGGACAGCCCGTGGACCTCCGTGCGCTCCGACCCTGTCATCGTGACCTCCTTGCCGGTCGGGTCGACGCCCCGCCCGCCACCCGTGTGCCCAGCCGCATGTGCCTTCTCCCGCTTCCCTGCCTTCCCCGTATGCCCATGCATATGAAGATCCCACGTCGTCCGACGGCTTCGATGAAATTCACTCCGACAAAACCGGGCAGGAGCACCGCGTGGATTCCCCGCCGCGTTTCACACTGGCCGCCACCACGCTCGACGCACCTGACGCCCGGGAGCTCGCACGGTTCTACCAGGGTCTGCTCGGGTGGCGGGTGCGGAAGGAAGAGCCGGGCCGGGTCGAGACCGCGCCGTCCGACGGCACCGCCGGGCTGTCGTTCCGGACGGAGCCGCCCTCCTCACGCCCGCGGTGGCCCTCCACCCGGACCGGGCAGCAGATGATGGCGCATCCGGACATCGAGGTGGACGACCTGTCGTCGACCGTCGAGCACGCCCTCGCTTCGGGGGGGGGTGGCCCCGGCCGGCTTCCAGCCCCAGGCCGATGTGCGTGTCCCGTACGACCCGGTGGGCCACCCGTTCTGCCTCTTCGTGCGCACCGGCCAGGGCGGCTGACGGACCGGGCCGACAACGCGCACGCGGGAAATGACGGGTGACCGCGGCGGGGGACGGAGGGTGACCGGTGTCCGCCCGGTCGCGAAACCGTGCGGAAATCAGGCGTCCTCGTCGGCACGGCCCTCCCCCGCCATGTACCGCCAGACCAGGGCGTGAGCGAGGATGATCAGGACGATCAGCAGGAGAGCCTCGGTCTGGATGGGACGCAGCCTGACGTGGCGGGCGAGATCGGGGAACGCGCCGACGACGGCGATCAGCGCGTAGAGCAGTGCCGCGGCGGCCTGCTGCCAGGTGATGAAGTGGTCGCCGCGGGCGCGGGCCAGCAGCCGCAGGGTGGACACACAGCCGATCACGGAGAGGACGATGAAGGCCACCCGCCGGACCTGCGGCTTCTCGGTGCCGCCGACCTGGGCGAACAGGCCCATCAAGGCCGGCAGCAGGAAGGACAGGTAGATCCCGCCGACGACGCGGCGCAGGACGGGTTCACTCATCCAGTCGGTATGGCTTTGCACGACGTTCCACCACAGGCCGACCAGGGCGAAGCAGGTGGTGGAGAAGAGCGCGTAGAAGGTACTGACGTCCATGATGAACGAGGGTGGCAGCGTTTCCGGCACCCGCGAGCGTCACACGCCCTGCACCCGCCCGGCGCCGCCGGTACGGACTGCACGCCGGTCCGCGGAAACCGCCGCCGGGCTCTCCCGGTCACCAGCTGGGGGGCACGTCGGAGCCGAACCGGCCGCCGGCCGGGCGCTTCTCGAAATGGAGGTGAGGGCCGGTGGCGTTCCCGGTGGAGCCGACTTCTCCGACTTTCTGGCCCGCCTTGACCGAGCCCCCCTTCACGGTCTGCTCGGAGAGGTGGCAGTAGTAGAAGTCGAACGCGCCGACGCGCAGCACGAGGAAGTCGCCGAAACTGCGGTCGTGTCCGCTGCGGACGATGGAACCGTCACGCACCGCGACACAGGGCCTCCCCTGCGGAGCGGCGTAGTCCGCGCCGGTGTGACGGCCCAGGCTCCAGTGCGGTCCCTTCTTCCCGTAGGGGGTCGTGACCCCGTGCTCCGGTACGGGAGATGCGGCGCGGGCACCACCGGATGCGGGGGCCGGCGTCGCCGTCGGGACGTGGAGCCGGTCCCAGCTCGTCTTGCCCGGGACGCCGTTGGCATCGGCTCCCTCGAACCCGATCTTGCGCTGCCAGGCGGCGTACGACTGCTGGTCGACATCGGTCCACTCGGGACCCGGACCTGTCCGGTACTTCCCGCACCCTTCCGCCACCAGGCGTTTGCCCATCGAGGCGATCACGGGGCTGCGTTGTCCCTTGTGGAAGAATTTCGCTCCTGGGAATGGCGCCGTCGCGGGCATGGCCCTCTCTCCTTTTCCATGAGGTTCGGCAGGGCGCCGGATGACGGTGCGGGATCGTCTGTCGAATGCGTGAGATGTCACCGTACCGGCGCCGGAAGCGGCCGATCGGCGTGAAGGCCGGTAAGGAGTGACCTGCCGGTCGGCACAGCGGCACTCCTGCCGAGGAGCCACGAGTCCTTCCCGGATCGTGCGCCGCTGACTGTCGCAGTCGCTCTTCTTCCACCATGCGCCCGATGGAAGGGGCGCGCAAACCCGGGAAACATACCTGCGCACCGGCTCTCTGACGGCCCGTCCGCCGGTTCCGGCCCCGGAATCCTCCGGCACTACGCCCTCACCTCAGACGTTGGGGACGGCCAGCCTGTCCCAGCTGAACCGGCCGGGAACGCCGTCGGCGGCGCTGCCCTCGAGACCCAGCTTCTGCTGCCAGGCGGTGTACGACCTCACGTCACCCGGTCCCCACACGTCGATGGCGGTGCTGGACGTGTAGCGGTCGCAGTCCTCGTCGACGAGCCGGCCGTGCATTCCCGCGATGACCGGCGATCTGCGTCCCGCGCGGAAGAACGGCACCCCGGGGAACGGCTCGAACCGGGGCTCATCAGAGAGTGGTCCGGGCGGCGGTGACACGAACGCCGGCCAGGAGCCGGGGTCGACATGGTCGTTCTCCGGGACATGGGCATGGGCGTACCACCCGCCCTGCGACCTCCACTTGTCGGCCGGACACGTACGGCGGGTCAGGGAAGTCGGAGGGCCCATGGGCCAGACGTCCGGTACGTCCCAGGAGTTGATCCATGCGTGAAGGTCGTCCCAGCCCCTGCAAGGGGTGTCGACCAGCCTTGCGAACACCTTGCCGTTGACACGGCAGTGGGGGAAGAACAAGGCCTCGATCTGGATGACGACCTTGCCGGCGCGGTTGGTACGCGTCCCACCGGCCTTGTCGGACAAGGCCTTGCTCCGGGAGGTGGCGGGGAAGAACTGGGTGAACGCTCCGGTGAAGGGGTCCCAGAGGAGGTGCGGAGACCGGCCCCTGCCGCCGCCGGTGAAGAAGCCTTCGAGGTTGCCGAAGGGGACCAGATCCAGGGGAGTCCCGGCGTCGGCCTCTCTGTCCGCCGTGATGTGCGCGATCGCCCTCGCCGGGAACTCGGGGTCACACGGAGCATGGTCCCCGACGTCCGCCTTGAGAGCCTGGGGCATCCATGGATGGGGCATGACAAGATCCTTCCCTCTTCGCACCGCACATGACGGTGGAATGCGGCAGGGGTGGGACGGGGGAAGCGGGCGCCGGGGCGGACAAGAGGCCCCGCAGCAGGCCCTCCCCCCACTTCCCACGATGCGTCTGCCGGGGGCCCGCGGCAAACGGGGCAGGACGATCGGCCGCAGCGTCCGAGGCGTGGTGTTCCCGTTGCGGGATGCGCCGGACAGGTGAAGAGTGGATTGATATCCGCTCCCCGTTCTTCCGGCTTCACATTTCCTGGAGCCGCCGTCAGGGGGAAGAATCCGCAACGGACCGGAGCACCACCGCGCACAGCGTGTCTGGAATCCTCATGGCCAGAATTTCCCGACGGTACGTCATCAACATGGTCAGCGCCTCCGTCCTGGCTGCGGCACTCGCGTTGCCGGCCGGCACGACGATCGCCACGGCGGAGCCCCGGAGCCCGAACGGGGGCACCGCCGAAGCACCCGCTCAGACCCCAGAACCTCCGCCGCCCTCTCCTTCCGTGCCGAGCGAGCCGGCCGGAACCACCACACCCCCTTCCTCTCCACCGACCACTGATCCGGGCGGTCCCACGGACCCCTCGACGTCTCCCTCTTCCACGCCGGGCGAGACGCCCGACGAATCTCCGTCGACGGGGCCCGGCGAAACGGACGGACAGACACCCGAGAACCCGTCGGATCTGGAGACGGAATCCGACGAGGTGACGACGGATCTGAACGAGGAGAAGGAAAAGGTCCCCGAGGAACTCGCGTCGGCCGTGGACACCTTGACGGACATCGTCAGCGCCCTCGACGCCCCGGAGACGTTGCCGCAGGACAGGGAGGGGATCATCGAGAGCGTCGAGAACCTGGCCACCGCACTGGAAGTCATCAGCGACCCGAGCACCCCTCCCGAACTGCGGAAACAGTTGACCGCGCTGGTGAAGCAGGTGACCTCCACGCTCGAGACGGTCCATGGCTCCCAGGTGCCGCCCGAAGAGCGGTCCATGCTCATCCTGGTGGTCAACCGGACGACGTCCACCCTGGACGTCATCTGCGACCCCAGGACGCCACAGGAGTTGCGGGGATCGCTGATCGCCATAGTGGAAGAAACGAACTACGCCTTGGAGACAAGCCCGGACGGCACGCAGTCCGGTTCGGCGAACGGGAGCCAGAGCCCGGACCAGGGCGAGGGTTCGGACCAAGGCCAGTCGACCACGATGCTGCTCGGCTCCTCTTCGGAGATAATGCACGACCGGAGGACACCGCCGAGGGAACGGGAACAGCTGGCCACCATCACACAGCAGGTCAGCTCGTTGCTGAAGAAAGTCACCGACCCGAAGACGTCGCAGGAGGAGCGGTCCGAAGCCAAGAAGAAACTGGACGAGCGAACCACCCGTATGAAGGAACAGCAGGAGGAATCCGCGTCCGCCCAGGATCGCCCGGAGGAGTCCCTCGGCAAGGCGGCCGCGTTCTGCGCCAGTGCCATATTCGAGTCCACCTCGGAGTCCAGCCTCATGCGAGGGCTGGAGAAGCTGGTGCCCGCGCAGTGGGAGGACGAGGGAGTCAAGGACTTCTACAAGGCGAAGGAGAAGAGCGAGGACCAGCTCGACATCCTCGCCCAGCTGCGGAACAACGAGGACTCCCAGGCCCCGTTCGACGTCGTACCGCTCGTCACCGCACTCGCCGAGCTCGTACCGCGCGACAGGCTGTTCGGGGATCTGGGCGGCTCGGCTCTCTCCTGCCAGCAGACCGCCTCGTATCTTGACGAGGAGTTCGGCGTCACCGTGGGCACCTGGCTCACGCGGGCCGGCGGATGACCGGGTCACACCCCGGCGGATCCCAGCAGTTCCGCCACGGCGACCTCTGAATCGGCCCGGGCCTTCGCAGCGCCGTACCCTTCCAGTTCTCTCCTTTCTTCCTGGTCGTCGCCCAGCCCGGAGTAATTGAAGCGGAACGACGAGATGGAGGAGATGAAGCGGCCCTGCGGAGACCAGACAGCCGTCACATAGCGCGGCTTGCGTGTCACATTGATGAGGTTATTGTTGTGCCGTACCCTCCCGCGATATATGAGTTGCTCCCCGCATATCACCGGCGGACAGTAGTAGCCACTGTTCTCGTCCCATGAAGGATGAGCGAAACCGAACTCCTCCACATCGATCTTCCCGCGGTCCTTCCTCATGTACGAGATCTCAAATTCAACACTCACAGTGTCATATTCAGCATTCTTGGGAAGCTGGAACACACGTTTCATGGAATATTCCTGCCCCACGTCGAGCGAGCTGCCGGAATCCGAGAACCGTCCACTGCTTATCGTGGTGTACCTGAGTTGGTCGACATAGAGCTCCGCCTCCCCCTCGCGCCTCCCCTGCCGCCCCACGCTCTTCCTCCACTCCGCCGTCAGATCCTCCTCGCCGCGAGAATACAATGCACCTCTTCCACGGACCGTGTAGATATTATTGATGATGTATACGGGGATCCCTCCTGTGTTTTTCACGTACAACGTCAGCGGGACATGCACATACGGGACGGAGCGATCCTCCCACGCCTTTCCGAATTCTGCCTTCAAGGTGAAATGCATGGGAGCCGCCGCAGGCTGATACATAGTGGAATATGCGAGGCTGACGGCCGTCAGGAGTGCCGTGGCGACCACTCCGGCCGCGAACTTCTTGGGGTGCGGCATCCCCTTCCACGATTTTTCGCGCACAAGAAGGGCCAGCGCCCATACGGACCAGCACCACATGGGCATGTAGACCAATACGTGATGCGTGTACTCCCTCTCCTCGAGCCAGAGGAAGAGAAGAAGGCTGTCGGTGGCCAGCACAATGATCACCCCGAGCAGGACAAGCGCCCCGGAGGCCCTGAACTGCCGCCTTCCCCAGTGGTCCCGGGCCGCGATCGCCGCCACTCCCTGCACCACGCCCGACAGGACGAACAGCACACCGGTGATGCGTTGCGCGAAAGTCAGGGCCCCCGAGGCGTCCGGCCACCCGATGACCGCGCTGAAAGCCATGGAAACCAGCAGCCCGGCCATCATGAGCGACATGACCGCGCGCCTTCTCCAGGCTCGGTCGGGCCAGGTCCTGCTGTCACCCCCGCGCCAGGAAATGGAGGACGGATCATCCAGGTCCGCGTTTTCCGGATAACCGAAACGGCCGAGTATTTTTCGCAGTTCGGCCGGTGACCAGGCACTGCCTACCGTCTCGCCGCCGATGGTGACTCGGCGAAGGCCACGGCTGTCGGGCGGCTCCACGATGGCCCATGGACGGATTCGCATGACCCCAGACTCGAACCTGAGCCGGCGTGGTGCACCCGGAACTACCCCGTTCGGAAGGAAGCCGGAGAGGCCTCCGTGTCACTCGCACGGGCGGAGCGACCGGACGGGGAGCACGATGTCCGGACGATGCGACAGGCGCCCCGTCAGGTCACATAGGACAGTAAGACCATGAACCGTCACCGACGCCCACCCCGGCGTGCCCCCTGGATCGCAGGCGGCGCCGCTGTGCTCGTCCTCGGTGGCATCGGTGTGTGGGCGTTGGTGGCGCAGGACGGCGGCACACCCGGCCCCACGCCCTCGGCCTCGAACGACCTGTCCCTTCCGACACTGAATCCACTGCCGTCCTGGACGTTCACGACAGAGCCGTCGGGCACGGCACGGCGGACGCCGCCGCCCACGCTGTCGCCCGGGCCGACGACGTCCCGGCCCCGTCAGCCGACCCCGCCGAGCCGGCGGCCGACGGCCCGGCCGACGCCGCCGGCACAGAGGCCGACCGGCGAGCCGCTACCGCCGGCACGGCGGACGACAACCGAGCCGGCACCGCCGGAGCAGAGGCCCACGACTCGGCCGGCGCCGCCCAGCCGCCGACCGGTGCCCCACCGGACCACGACCGGCACGTCGGCCACGCGCGCTCCGAAGGCGGGACCGACGACGCCACCACCACCGACGCGGTCCGCGACACCCCGGCCCTCACCGGGCTCTCCCACACCCGCACCCTCGCAGCGGTCCGCAACGCCACCGCCACCGCCACCGCCACCGCCACCGCCACCGCCACCGCCACCGCCACCGCCACCGCCACCGCCACCGCCGAAGCGCACCACACCCAAGCCCCCGCCGAGGCCCGCGACGCCCAAACCCCCGCCGAAGTCCGCGACGCCCAAGCCCTCGGCATCACCCGTCCGTCCAGCGCCGACACGGACACCGACGAAGCGACCGGCGCCCTCGAAACACGTACCGACGCCGTCCGCCATGACGCCCGGGCCGACGCCCACGACCGGTGGCGACAAAGGGGCGACCACCACGTGGTACACCTCTCCGGCCGCGACGGCCGCCGCCCACCGCATGGCGAACGCCGACGCGGTCGGTGACCCCGCCTGCTCGATGGCGGCGGTGGGTCGGCCGGACCCCGGCCTGGTCCCGCGGAACAGCCGTATCGGCATCGGGCACCACGGCACGTACTGGTGCCTGGTCTGGTGAGGCAGCAGTCGTCACCCCGCCGCTGCCCGTGCTCCTGAGCCGCGTTCACGCACCGGCCGGTGCTCCGAGCACGTACGGGGACAGGATGTCGGCCACCGCCCGGGTGCGGGACCTTCGCCTCGATGCCGGCACGCTGTCCCTGGCCGGGGTCGAGCCGCCGGTCGCTCACAATCACGTCGCCCGCGGCTCGCCAGGTGCGCATCCGAGGTCCGGCCCGGGAAGCGGAACGGCGGGCGGCGGCTGACACCCCGTCGCGCGTGTTCCGTGCCGGCACCGGGACCTGGCAGGTACGGCGACAGGTCACCGCGTAGGCTGCCCTCGGCACGGACACGGCTGGGTGGGTGGGGGGCGCATGGCAGCTGGGACGACCCCGAGGTGGGCATCGACTCTCGATTCGGTGGTGGTGTACGCGCAGGGTGCGCTCTGCCGCCGCCTGGCCCGGGGCACGGTGCCGGCCGACGGACGCGTGCGGGTGACGGGACTGCCCCGCTCGCTGGACCCGGGCTCGTTGCGGGCCCGCGTGCTCGGAGCGTCCGGGGTACGTGTCACCGAGGCCCGGGTGGAGGTGGAGGCCGAACTCCTCGGCGCGGAGCCGGCCGTCGGGTTGCAACGCGATGTGGAACGGCTGCGCGACGACTGTGCGGCGGCGCGGGGCCGCCGGGACCGGCAGCGGGGTCTGATCGAGGAGGTCGGAGCGCTCCGTCCGGTACCGCCGGCCCGCAAGCGGGACGACCCGCATCGCCGTACCCCGGTCGACGCGTGGCTGGAGCTCTCCGAGTTCGTCGACGAGCGTTTGTCCCTGTTGCACAGCCGGCTCCGCGAGCTGGACGATGAGCTGGGCCGGGTCGAGCACGAGCTCGCGGTCGCCGAGGACAGGCTCACCCGTGCCTCCACCGATGCCCAGTCGGCGACGGTGGCCGGTTCGTCGGGTGCGGTCCTGACGCTCGACGGCGCGGGCGAGGTGGAACTGGAGGTGGAGTACGGGGTGCCGGGCGCCGTCTGGGTGCCGGCCTACCGTCTCACTCACCGTCAGGGAGACAGTGACGGGTCTCTGTTGTTGCGCGCCTCGGTCGCCCAGCGCACCGGTGAGGACTGGACCGGTGTGCGCATCGCCCTGGCCACCGCCGATCTGCGCCGTCGCACCGACCTGCCCCGGCTCCGCTCGGTCCGGATCGGACGCAGTCAGCCCGCCCCCGCGCCTTCGGGCTGGCGTGAGCACCCGGCGGGGCTCACCGGTCTGTTCGCCGGTTACGACGCGGCAGGCCCCCACCCCGACACGAGAACCGGGTACGCGGCCCTGGTCGGTGCCGCTCCGCCACCGCCGCCCGCACCGGCGGGTCACGGCGGGCCGCCCGTCCCGCCGGAGGGCCCTGTCCCTCAGCCCTTCGGGGGCGTCATGTCACCGGCCATGGCCAGGTCGAGCGGCAGGCCGCGTACCGCCGGAAGGCCCGTCGCGCCCGGCGCCGCGCCCGCGGCTCCCGGGGCCGCTCCGCCACCGCCCGCCGTGTCCACGGCCGTTGCCGAGGCGGCGCCGCCGGCGCCCCCGGCCGGTCCGCCGCAGCCGGACGGCGCCGAGCTCGACTACTCCGCGCTCGTCCTGTGCGGCCCGGACGAGCAGGGCGGCCGTCGGGGCAGGCTGTTCCCCGGTGCCGGTTTCGACCCGGTGACCGCCGAGTACCGCCGCCGTGCCGAGACGGTGGGCGCGCTGCCCCTTCCCGGACACGCCGTACGGCCCCGCGAGTCGGCGGGTTCCTTCGACCACCGTTTCGATGCCGCCGCCCCGGCCGACATTCCCTCGGACGGCACCTGGCACACCGTCACCGTCGGCGAGATCCCGGTCGGCCTGCGCACCGAGTACCTCTGTGTTCCGTCCGTGGAGCAGACCGTGTACACGACGCTGGTGCTCTCCAACGCCACCGATCAGGCCCTGCTGGCCGGTCCGGTGGAGGTCACCGTGAACGAGGACTTCCTGCTGACCGCCGCTCTGCCCACGCTCGCCCCGGGCGGTGGGTGCCGGGTGGGGCTCGGACCGGCCGAGGCCATCGGGGTCACCCGCCGGGTGAATCTGCGCGAGTCGACCGCGGGGCTGCGCAACAACGTCACCGTGCTCGACCACCGCGTCCATGTGGAGCTGGCCAACCGGCTTCCGGTGCCCGTCTCCGTGGAGGTGCGCGAGCGCGTGCCCGTCACCTCCGACGCGGACGTCCGGATCGAGGAACGAGCCGACTGGACCGCGCCCGAGGGCGACGCCGGACCGGAGCACCATGCGCCGGGCACCCGCCTGTGGCGGATCGAGCTGCCCGCCGGCGGCACCGCCGCTCTCGACGGCGGCTACGAAATCCGGATCCCGGCCGGCAAGGCCCTCACCGGCGGCAACCGCAGGAGCTGACACAGTCATGTCTACGTCATCGGAGCTCATCCCCCTCCCCGTCACCGCCGTCACCTGCACGGAGGACCGCGCTCACGTCGAGCGTGCGATCGTGCTCGATCTGCGGGGCGGCACGCAGCGACTGCGTCTCGGACCGGTCAGCGCGCTGGCCGTCGACCGTACCCTCCATGCCGAGCTGACCGCCGACCACCCGGCGACCGTGCTCGACGCCCGGATCGTCCGTAGCTGGACGCCCCGCGGACCGGGGCCCACCGACGGCGACTCCGCGCTGCGCCGGCATGTGACAGTCCTGGAAGAGAAGCGGACGGCCCTGGAGCAGCGGCGTGACCGGCTGCGTACCCGCCTCGATCTGCTCGGCCGCCTCGCCACCGATCTGCTGCGGGAGATCGGCGAGGGCGCCGGCTCCGGAGAGACGGAACGGGACCGCTGGGCCCGGGAACTGGACCGGGTGGACGGCGAACGCGACTCCCACGGCGAACGACTGCGCTCCGTGGAAGCCGAGTTGGCCACCATTGCCACCGAACTGTCCGAGACCCAGCGGACCCTGGACGCCTCCGAGACGGAACCCGCCGAACTGGTCGGTCACATCGAGCTGACCGTGCACGCCTCGGCCGCCGGGCAGGCCGGGCTGCGGCTGAGCCATCTCACGCCGTGCGCGGTGTGGCGGCCCGCCTATCGGGCCGTGCTCGACGGGGATCGCCTCACCCTGGACACGGACGCGATCGTCTGGCAGCGCACCGGCGAGGACTGGTCGGACGTACGGCTGACCCTGTCGACGGCCCGCTCCGCGCGGGCCGCGGAACCGCCCCGGCTCAGCGAGGACCGGCTGACGCTCAAGGACCGCTCCACCGCGGAGCGCCGCACCGTCCACGTCGACCTGCGCGAGGAGGAGGTCGCGGACCTCGGTCCCGCCCCGGTGCTCGGGCTGCCGGGCGTGGACGACGGCGGCGAGGTGCGCGTACTCCACTCCCCCGCACCGGTCTCCGTGCCGGCGGACGGCCGTGCCCACCGTGTTCCGCTGTCCTCCTTCACCTCGCCCGCAAGGAGTGAGTACGCCAGTTCGCCCGAGCTGTCGCCCCTGGTCAGCCAGGTGGTGCGGTGCGACAACCTGTCCGGCCACGCCCTGCTCGCCGGGCCTGTCGACCTCGTCCGCGGCAGTGGGTTCAGCGGACGCGGCACCCTGGACTTCACCGCCCCCGGCGCCCCCGTCGAGCTCGCCTTCGGCAGCCGGGACGACCACCGGGTGCTGCGGCACACCGAGGAGACCCGCGAGACCACCGGAATCACCCAACGGACCGTCCTCACCCGAACCGTCCGCCTGCACCTTTCCAGGTTCTCCGCCCCCGGCGAGCACGACGACAGGACGGTCGTCGTCCGGGAGCGCGTCCCGGTCTCCGAGGTCTCGGCGGTGGAGGTACGCCTGCGCCAGGACGACTGCTCTCCCGCGCCCGACGCGATCGACGCGGACGGCATCGTCCGCTGGAACATCCCGCTGGCCCCGGGCGGCCGACGCACTGTCACCCTCGTATACGAAGTCTCGGCGAGCGGCAAGGTCACCGGCCTGTGACCCCGGGGAGGGCACCACTGCCGCGTCCTCGGCCCGCCGCCCTCCGGTAGGGGCGGAAGGACGCGCGCGGTTCCTCCGCGTACGCCTCGGGCTCCTCGAACGGTGCGAAGTGCCCGCCGCGCGGGGGTTCACCCATGTGTACGACGTTCGCCGTGCGTTTCAGCCACGCCCTCGGCGGGCGGACGATGTCGCCACCGCAGTCGCTCCGGGCCCGGAGCTTCTCGACGATCCACGCGGCCGGCCCGGCCGGTGAGCCGCCGAGTCCGACGGCGGTGGTCCGGGACCTCGTGCGGTGGACGGCCACGATCCGGTCGGGGCCGTCGAGCACCACGGGCCCGGTCCGCGGAGTGAACGGTTCCGGGCGGGGCCGTGCGCCCGGCGGTTCCGCCGTGCGGGCGCGCCGTCAGAACTTCGGCGCCGGTGCCTGTGACCGCACCAGTTCCGCCGCCTCCTGCTCCGTCTGCACCGAGGGCGGCGAGCCCTCGAGCGGCTGCTGGGCCGTCTCCTTCATGCAGGCCACCGCGACGACACCGACCAGGGCCGCGGCCATCGCGTAGTACGCCGGCATCATGTCCGAGCCGGTCACGCCGATCAGGGCCGTGATGACCAGCGGTGTCGTGCCGCCGAACAACGACGCCGACAGGTTGTAGCCGACCGACAGGGAGCCGTAGCGCACCGACGTCGGGAACATGGCCGGCAGCGCCGCCGACATGGTGCCGAGCAGGCAGACCAGTGACAGGCCGAGCATCAGCATGCCGGACGAGACGGCGAGCAGGCTGCCCTGCCGCACCAGCAGGAACGCCGGGGCGGACAGGACGAAGAAGCCCAGCATGCCGGTCATCAGCAACGGCTTGCGGCCGAACCGGTCGTTCAGCCGGCCCACCTGGCTGATGATCAGCATCAGCACCACCATGGTGGCCACCAGGATCAGCAGACCGTGGGTCTCGCTGTAGTGCAGCTCGTCCGAGAGATACGTCGGCATGTACGACAGCAGCATGTAGTCGGTGATGTTGTAGGCGCCGACCAGGGCGATGCACAGCACCAGCATCCGCCAGTGCTGCCGGAAGATCTTGGCGAGGTCGCCCCGGGCGGTGGTCTCCACCGCGTTCGCGGCCTCGGAGACGTGGACGTTGCCCTCCTGCAGCTTCAGATAGGCCGGTGTGTCGTCCAGCTTCAGCCGCAGGTAGATGCCGACGATGCCCAGCGGACCGGCGACCAGGAACGGGATGCGCCAGCCCCAGGCGTCCATCGTGTCGGTGCCGAGCCAGGCGGTGAGCGCCGTCACCAGGCCCGCCGCGCCGGTGTACCCGGCCAGCGTGCCCAGTTCCAGGAAGCTGCCGAAGTAGCCGCGCCGCTTGTCCGGGGCGTACTCCGCGATGAAGGTGGAGGCACCGCCGTACTCGCCGCCGGTGGAGAATCCCTGCAGCAACCGGAAGAGGATCAGCAGCAGCGGCGACCAGAAGCCGACGGCCGCGTACGTGGGGAGCATGCCGATCGCGGCGGTGCCGATCGCCATCAGGATCATCGTCAGCGCGAGCACCTTCTTGCGGCCGACCTTGTCACCCATCGGCCCGAAGACCATGCCGCCGAGCGGGCGCACCAGGAAGGCGACGGCGAAGGTGGCGAAGGACGACAGCAACTGCGTGGTGTCGCTCCCGGAAGGGAAGAAGACCCGGCCGATGGTGCCGGCCAGATACGCGTAGATACCGAAGTCGAACCACTCCATGGCGTTGCCGAGCGAGGCGGCCTTCACCGCTCGCCTGACCGCCCGCTCGTCCGTCACCGTGATGTCCGACCGGCGCAGTGGCGGGTTCCGCCGGCGCCGGACGGCACGGAACAGGGTGGGGTGGCGCTTGACCGCTGCGGAAGGGGGCGGGGGCCCGCTGTCGGTGGGGGACGTGACTGGGTTCCTTTCAGGACATGCCGTAGCAAACGGAACGTACCAGCGCCCTCGGGGGGACGCCGGGAAGCGCGCTCGGAACCGCTTCTTCCCGGTGACTCCCCGGATACTCGGGCGCGATGCCGGGCCGGTTCTCACCCATGTGCCTCCGCTGCGCTGGTCGCCCGGGCGGACCGGTGATGCGGTGAGAGGACAAGGGCAGAAAGCGCCCGGGGCAGGTCGGCGCCGGGGCGCTCGTCCCATCCTCAGGAGGCACTCGTGACCACCCCTCGCCCGATCGTCTGCTCGTCCCGTGTCCTGGCCGCCGTACTGGCCACCGGGACACTGCTCACCACGGCGGCCTGTTCCGACCCGGACAACAGCGCGTCGGCCGGGTCGAAGACCGCCACCGCGGCCGTCGAGCGGGCCCTCGCAGCGCAGACCGAGTCGCCCACGCCGACGTCCACGCAGTCGTCCCCGGCCTCTTCCCCGACCTCGTCGCCGGCCTCGGAGCTCAGCGAGACCGGCGCGCGGAACGCGCTGATCACCGAGGCGGACCTCGAGGACGACTGGACGCAGGTCGAGAACCCCCAGGAGTGGCGGGACTCACTGCTCGTCGGACAGGTCGACGCGGCCGCGTTCCTCGAGGGGAAGAGCGACACCTCGGAGTGCCAGAGGCTGATCGACTCGCTGTACGACGAGACCCTGCTGGGCCGCCCGTCCGGGGCATCGGCGCTCAATGGGTTCCAGGAGGGTGACTCCCGGCTGCTCTACCAGGTCGCCGCCTATCAGAAGGCCGACCTCGACGCATCGATGAAGTGGCTGCGGTCACTTCCCGACGCCTGCGACCAGTTCACTCTGACCGGCGGTGACAGCGGCAACCGCACCGTCCAGGTCACCGGGATGTCCTTGCCCGAAGAAGGTGACGCACGGCAGGGGCTGACCGTGACGGCGAGCGGCATGAGCGGGAACGAGCCCGTGACCCTCACCCTGGACGTGGCCGCCGTTCAGATCGGCGCGAACGCGATCACGGTCACCAACGGCGGAACCGGCGGCGCCGACCACGACGCCACCTCGGCGGCCGTCGAGCAGGGCACGCAGCGACTGCAGGAGGTCCTCGCCGGCCGTACACCGCAGCCCACTCCCAGCGGAGTCGAGTGAATGCGGGACCGGAGGTGAGACCGGGCATGCGGGGGTGACCGTGGGGACGGACCGTTCACCCGCCCGGACCATCTGACGGTGCTGGGCCAGTCGGCCGCATGCAGTGTCGTGACAGCGGGCCTTCCCCTCGAAGAGAGAGCGGCCATGAAGCTCATACGGCACGTCTCCGCCCGGCGGTCACTCTCCCTGGCCGTCCTCGTCCCCGCCGCGGCCCTGATGGCCGCCGACCCGTCCCTGGCGTCCGGCAACGGCGGGAGTTCCGGCTCCGGCGAGGGCGCCAGGCCGACCGTCGTGCTGGTGCACGGGGCCTGGGCGGACGACTCGGGCTGGAACGAGGTCATCCGGAGCCTGCAGTCGGAGGGGTATCCGGTGGTCGCCACCGCGAACCCACTGCGCGGCCTCACCGGCGATTCCGCCCACCTCGCCGCCCGGCTGAAGACGGTCAAGGGCCCGGTCGTCCTGGTCGGCCACTCCTACGGCGGAGCCGTCATCACCAACGCGGCGGCCGGCAACCCGAACGTCAAGTCCCTCGTCCACATCGCGGCGTTCGCGCCGGACCGGGGCGAGACGGCCCTGCAGCTGGCCGCCAAGTACCCCGGCAGCCATCTGACGGACGACCCCGACGCTCCCCTCCCCACCGCCCTGGCGGCGATTCCGCTCAGCAGCGACCCGACCGACGTCGACACGTACATCAAGCCGGACAAGTTCGGTGACGTCTTCCTGAGCGACCGGACGGCGGCGGACCGGGCCGCCGCGCTGGCCGCCGCGCAGCGCCCCGCACACGTGGCGACCAGCGCCGAAACGACCCGGGCCGTCGCGTGGAGGACGATCCCTTCCTGGTATCTCGTCGCCACCGACGACCGCACCATCGGCACCGACAACCTGCGCTTCATGGCCGAACGGGCCGGCTCGACCACCGTCGAGGTCGACGCCCCGCACGCGGTGCTGGAGACCGACTCGGACGACGTGACCGACCTGATCCTGCGGGCGGCGCGCGACTCCCGTCCCGCTCTCGCCGCGACCGGTGCGAGCGACCGGGCCGCGGTCCTCGGCGGCGCGGCGGTCCTGGCCGTCGCCGGCGGCACGGCCCTCGTGGTCCGCTCCCGCCGCGCCTGACCGGGAGACCGGTGTTCCAGCGACAGCCCTTTGCTACTTGGGGGTAGGAACGCGACTCCTCTTGCTATACAGTTCGTCAGCAAGCGGGATGGTTACCCGTGGTAATACTGACCGGACTCGATGCGAGGAGCCCTCAGCATGGGGAACAGGACCTCCGACGACGGCGCAGCCCGGCGGCTGCTGGACTCGTCCGCGCAGCTCTCCTACGACCCGCTCACCGAGGTCGACTGGGACACGCCGCTCGACACGGGCTTCCACGGCGCCAGCCCGGAGTGGAGCACGCTCTACGGGACGGCGTACTGGAACGAGCTGTCCGACGCGCAGCGCAAGGAGCTGACGCGCCAGGAGGCGGCGTCCGTCGCCAGCACCGGCATCTGGTTCGAGATGATCCTGCAGCAGATGGTGCTGCGGGACATCTACGCCAAGGACCCGACGGACGACACCGTCCAGTGGGCGCTCACCGAGATCGCCGACGAGTGCCGGCACTCGATCATGTTCGCCCGCGGGGCCCAGAAGCTCCGGGCGCCGGCCTATCGACCGCACCGGGTCGCGCTCGAACTCGGCCGGCTCTTCAAGACCGTCGCCTTCGGTGAGGCCGCGTACGCGGCGATCCTGGTCGCCGAGGAGGTCCTCGACGTCATGCAGCGCGACTGGATGCGCGACGAGCGGGTCGTGCCCTTCGTCCGCACCATCAACAACATCCATGTCGTCGAGGAGTCCCGGCACATGAAGTTCGCCCGCGACGAGACTCGCAGGCACCTCGCGCGGGCCGGACGGCTGCGCCGCCGGATCCACGCCCTGCTGATCGCCGTCGCGGCCTACGTCATCGTCACCAGCATGGTGAACCGGAAGGTCTACGCGAACGCCGGCCTGGACGAGGCACGCGCGCTGCGCGAGGCGAAGGCCAACGAGCACCACAAGTCGATGATGCGGGCGAGCTGTTCGGGCCTGATGGAGTTCCTGTCCTCGGTGGGACTGCTCACCGGGCCCGCGCTCCACTTCTACAAGCGCGCCCACCTCGTCTGACGACCCGCACCTGTACCTGCCCCGGCCTTCAGCGGAGTGGACGACCATGGCCTTCGCGATCACCCAGACCTGCTGCAACGACGCCACCTGTGTGTCCGTCTGCCCGGTCAACTGCATTCACCCCACGCCCGGGGAACGGGCCTTCGGCAGCACGGAGATGCTGTACATCGACCCGAAGAGCTGCATCGACTGCGGCGCCTGCGCCGACGCCTGCCCGGTGGACGCCGTCCTCCCGCTCGACCGGCTGACCGGCGGACAGCGGGAGTACGCGCGGATCAACGCGGCCTACTTCGAGCGGGACGAGACGACGCCCTCCGAGGAAGAGGGGACACCGGCACGTTCGGGCCCGAACCTCCACGCCTGGGGCGAGCCGCCCTTCGACCGGGTGCTGCCCTCGGACTTCGGGCCGTTGCGGGTCGCGATCGTCGGCACCGGCCCGGCCGGCATGTACGCCGCCAAGGACCTGCTGCTGCACACCCGGGCCGAGGTGACGCTCGTCGACCGGCTTCCGGTCGCCGGCGGGCTCGTCCGGTACGGCGTGGCACCGGACCACCCGGCCACCAAGAAGATGGGCGAGACCTTCGCCCGCTTCCTCACTCATCCGCGCGCGCGGACCTACCTGGACCTCGACGTGGGCACCCACGTCACCGCGGAGGAGCTCGCCGCCCACCACGACGCGGTGATCTACGCGGTGGGCGCCGCCACGGACCGGCGGCTCGGCATTCCGGGCGAGGACCGGCCGGGCAGCGTCTCCGCGACCACCTTCGTCGCCTGGTACAACGCGCATCCGGAGGTCGCCGCGGACGCCGTCGACCTGTCGTCCGAGCGTGTCGTCGTGGTCGGCAACGGCAACGTCGCCCTCGACGTCGCGCGGATCCTGGTCTCCGACCCGAAGACGCTGGCCGGCACCGGGATCGCCGGCCACGCGCTGGCGGAACTGCGCCGCAGCAAGGTGCGTGAGGTCGTGCTGCTCGGGCGCCGCGGACCGGAGCACGCGGCGTGCACCGGACCCGAGTTGCTCGCCCTGAAGCACCTTCCCGGGGTGGATCTGCTCATCGACGGCCACGATCCGCGCATCGGTGCGGCGATCGATGCCGCCGGTCCGCGGGACAAGGCGGCGGTGCTGCGGGACGTGACGCGGGAGGCCGTCGACTGGTCCCTGTCGCCGGGTGCGGCGGGACGGCAGCGGCGCATCGTGTTCCGCTTTCGCTCCTCCCCTGTGGCGGTGTGCGGGGGCGAGGACACACGCGCCGTGCGGGTCACCGGCGGCACCGCCGAGCAGGAGATCCCGGCCGGCCTGGTCCTGCGGGCGGTCGGCTACCGCGGGGTGGCCCAGGCGGGACTGCCGTTCGACGAGGCCTCCGGGACCGTGCCGCACGAGCGCGGCCGGGTGACCGGCAGGCCCGGGACGTACGTCGTCGGCTGGATCAAACGCGGGCCGTCGGGAGGCATCGGCGCCAACCGCGCCTGTGCGGCCGAGACCGTCGGCTCCCTGCTGGCCGACGCGGTGGCGGGCACGCTGCCCGCACCGGCCGGCGGGCCGAGGGCGTTCCGCCGCCTGGTACGGCGCCGACGCCGCTGACTCGCCGGCGGGATCTCCGGGTGTTCACCCCGTCGCTGTCAGGTCCGGGGCGTTGTGGGCACGGCGGTAGGCCAGCGGGGAGAGGCCGAGGTGGGCGGCGAAGTGCCTGCGCAGGGCGACGGCGTCGCCGAAGCCGCTCGCCGTGGCCACGCGAGCGACGGTCGGATCGGTGGACTCCAGCAGCCGGCGCGCCTGGTTCAGCCGGCACTGCAGCAGCCGCTGAAGGGGGCTGGTGCCCACCTCGTTGCGGAAGCGCCGGGTGAAGGTGCGTACGCTCATGTGCGCGTGCCGGGCCATGTCCTCCCACGTGAGAGGTTCGCCCAGCCGGTTCAGGGCCCACTGCCGGGTGGCCGAGGTGGAACGGTCGGCGTCCTTCGGTACCGGGTGCTCGATGAACTGCGCCTGCCCGCCCTCGCGCCACGGCACGACCACGCACCGGCCACCGCCGCCCCGTGGTCCCGGCGGATCAGGTGCAGGCACACCCGGAGTGCGCACCAGCCCGCTTCTGGTCGAGCCGGACGGCACCGCCCCGACCACCATCGCCGGCCTGGTCGACTCCGGGACGGTCCGGGTGGAGGTCGAGCGCGTGTTCGCACTGGAGCAGGCCGCCGAGGCGCACCGCCAGGGCGAGACCAACCGCACCCGCGGCAAGCTCGTACTGGACGTCGCACGGTGAGCGTCACGACGGCGCACCCCCGCGGCCGGGCGACGAGCGGTCACTGAAGGACGCCCGGAGCGGTGTCGGCCGTGCCTTCCGGGACACCGGCGTAGTAGACATCCCTGAGAGGGGCACTGGAAGGAGACCCCTCGTCCGGCGACGAGCGCGACGAGAGAGAAGGGAGCGCCGTGTGCTGCTGAAGACGTTCCGCTGGGCCTTCGCCGTCACGGGCCTCGGCCTGGTTGCCGGAGTGCTGTACGACGGCTGGACGGCGCTGGGGCTGGTCGCCGTCCTCGCCGTTCTGGAAGTGTCGCTGTCCTTCGACAACGCGGTGATCAACGCCGGCATCCTCAAGAAGCTCAACGCCTTCTGGCAGAAGATCTTCCTCACCATCGGCATCCTGATCGCCGTCTTCGGCATGCGGCTGCTCTTCCCCGTCGTCATCGTCGCCGTCACTGCCCGGCTCACACCGCCCCAGGCCGTCCACCTCGCACTCACCGACAAGGACCGTTACCAGGAGCTCGTCACCGACGCGCACCCGTCGATCGCCGCGTTTGGCGGGATGTTCCTGTTGATGATCTTCCTCGACTTCGTCCTGGAGGACCGCGAGATCAAGTGGCTCGGGCCGGTCGAGCGGCCGTTGGCCAGGCTCGGCAGGATCGACATGCTGTCGGTCTGCGTCGCCCTCGGGGTCCTCCTCGTCACCTCCATGACGTTCGCCGCCCATGCCCACCAGCACGGCGGCGGTCATGCCGACAAGGCCCAGACGGTCCTCGTCTCGGGCGTCGCGGGTCTGATCACCTACCTGATCGTGGGCGGGCTCTCCGACTTCTTCGAGAGCAGGCTGGCCGACGAGGAGGCCGGGGAGCGCGCCGGGCAACGGTCCGAGGACGCCGGGGCGGGGCGGCCGGCGGTCGCCCTGGCGGGCAGAGCCGCCTTCTTCACCTTTCTCTACCTGGAGGTCCTGGACGCCTCCTTCTCCTTCGACGGCGTCATCGGCGCCTTCGCCATCACCAACGACATCGTGCTGATGGCCCTGGGACTGGGCATCGGCGCCATGTATGTCCGGTCCCTCACGGTCTACCTGGTCCGCCAGGGCACCCTCGACGACTACGTCTACCTCGAACACGGCGCCCACTACGCGATCGGCGCACTCGCCCTCATCCTTCTCGTCAGCATCCAGTACGAGATCAACGACATCGTCACCGGCCTCATCGGCGTCACGCTCATCAGCGCGTCGTTCCACTCCTCCGTACGCCGCAACCGCGCCGCACGCCGGTGAACCCGGTCCGTGCCGCCCGGTGCCGGGACGACCCTCATGACTGCCCCACGGTCCTCACGCGCCCGTACGTGGGGCCGAGGCCTTCCGTCGGCGCCGCGCGTCGCTGTCCGCGCCGGGAAAGACAGCACGGTCACCCGGCGCGTGACGGAAACGACGTGACGGTCGGCCGATTCGGCCGCCTGCGACGGAGGTCACATCAAACCGTCCGGGAACGGGCAGATTCGAACCATGTCCACCGACGCGACGGATCCGCCCGGAGTGCAGGTGTGTTCCCTGAAGCGGGACACTCCGCAGTCGATCCCGGCCAACAGCCCCTACACGGTCGTACGGTTCCCGTTCGGGGCCGCCGAGTCCACCGACCGGTTCTCCATGCATCAGGTCGACCAGCCGGACGGGTACGTGGTCACGAACTGGGACTCGGACGACCGGTCCGGGCTGATATGGCCCAGCACGGCCGGCTGGGGTGTCCTGTACGCGATGATCCAGTGGGAGGCCGGAGGCTACGACGAACTGCGGGACCAGTTCGTCCGGGACCCGCTCGGACTCACTCCGGCTCCCCACGACACCACGGCGACGGAGCACCGGCCGCCGAGCCCCGGCATGCAGTGCTGGACGAAGCAGTGGGGCATCTTCGTCGACCCGGCCGTCCCGCTCGCCGTGCGCGTCACCCATGACGACAGCGTGGCGCGGAACGTCGTCCTTGCGGAGTTCAAGCTCGTCGTCCACCAGGCCGCCTGACGGCTCACTCGGTGGTCCACGGTCCTGAGCGGGAAACCCGGGGTTTCCCGCTCAGGACCGTGGTGAAGCAGTGGCCGTCCTCGAGGCCGGCGATCAGGCCGGGGTGGGCAGGCTCCCGGTCCGGCGACCGCCGGGTCTCCGCGTCGGGCACCGTGAAGTCCGGCATGAACCCGCACCTGCGCGCCTGGTAGCCGCCGGCGTCGCGGGCGCCGCGCCCTTCGGGCGGCACGCCGACACCGGAGGCACGCACCGGCTCGCCCGGGTCGTGCTCGGCGAGGAACACGCCGGCTCACGGGGTTCGGACCGGAGCGGCGGCTCCCCAGGCGGCCGCGCACAGGGCCCGTTCGACCGTGTCGGTGTAGACGGCTGCGGCGAGCCAGGCCCGGGCGAAGTGGTCCGTGTCGGCCGGGAGCAGACGGCCGAAGGTGTCGCGGGAACGGTCCGCGGCGGCGGCGTGGAGGTCGTCGAGGAGGTCACCCGCCGTGGCGAGGCCGAGACGGCGCAGCCGGGTGCCGTCGCCCGACCGGTTCCCGGCGAGGGCGAGGACACGGCGGCCTCCCGGCACCGCCTGATGGACGCGGCGGCGCAGCAGGTGCAGCGGGGCCTCGTCCCCGGCGGACATGACCTGCGCGGGTGGCGCGACCGCGCCGGTGGGCAGGTCCGCGTACTGGAGGCGGTCCAGGCCGAGGTCCACCCGGGCGCCCGGATCGGTCGGGTGCTCGGTGGCGAGCAGCAGGGCGCGCGGGTACGGCCCCGGCGCCAGACGCGCGACGATCCGCAGCCGGCTGTCCCCGGCGGCGGCGAGCAGGCGGAGGTTGTCGCGGTAAGGGAGTGCGGGATCGTCGTGGGCGGTGGCCAGCCGCAGGGGCAGGCCACCGCAGTCGGCCAGCAGACAGTCGCCCGTCGTCTCCCGCACCGTGCCCGCGAGGGTCACCTCCAGGAACAGCAGGTCCTGCCCGCCGTTCAGCGCCCGGGCCACTTGCTCGGCGGCGGACACCGTCCACAACCGGTCCAGCGGCTCGGCACTCCAGGCGGCGCCGGACGCGCGGACCGCCCGCACCCCCGCCCCCGCCCCGAGACGGCCCGTCGGGGAGACGGTGGCCCCGGAAACGGCGAGCCCCGCGCGCGACAGTTCCCGGTGGGTCAGGGCGGTGTCACCGACCCGTACGGCCCGGTCGGCGGCGCCGGTCGCCCGGGCGGGCCCGCCCGGTGCCACGTCCGACACCGTGTACAGACGTCCGTCGGCGTCGGCGGTCCAGGTGACCGCGCCCGCGTATCCGGTCGCGGTGAGTACGGGCTCGGAGAAGAGCCCGTACAGCCGCAGGGAGCCGTCCGGGCGGTACGGCTGCCGGACCGTGCCGCGCAGTTCGGTCAGGTCCGGGCCGGTGGCGTGCGGGAGGCGGTGGGCGACGCCCAGGACACCTGCCAGCGCGCCGGCGAGGTCGGTGAGGCGGTGTCCGGGGTCGGCGGAGCGGGCCGCGCGCACCCCGGTCACCACGGCGACCGCCGCGGCACAGGCCCGTGGGAGGCCGGCGAGGCGGGCGGTGTGCGCGGCCTGCAGGAGCTCCGCCTGGAGCACGGCGCCGGCACCGTCCGTGCCGGCCTCCAGGACGGCTGCGGCCGCGTCGAACACGGCTCGGGCGGCGGCGCGTTGTCCGGGGGTGGCGGCGTCGGGCTCCGTCGGTGCCGTCTGCGTCTCGTCCCGCGTTTCCGTGGCCTCGGCGAGGGCCGGGGCCTCCTCGGCGACCGGTGCGGCCGAGGCCGCCGCCGCGCGGTGCAGGCAGTCGGGGGCCAGCAGGCATCCGCAGTGGATCGCGTCCGCGCCGGTCACCGTCCCGCCGGGCGCCCGCAGGACGACATCGGTCTCGTCGTCGACGGCGATCCGCACGGTGTCGCCCTCCCGGACGGCCGGACGCGCCAGGAGCTTGGTCACGCCCGCGTCCAGCCGCTTGCGCAGCCGGGGCGGGAGCGCCGCGACGAGTTCGGCGGTGACGGACGGGACGACCGGAGGCAGGTCCGGGCTCATGCGATCTTCTCCCCTACCCAGCGGGCGAGTTCGAGCGGGCTGAGGGCGGCGACGGGCATGCCGGCCGCGACGAGTTGGCCGGCGACCCCCGTGGAGTAGCGGGGCCGGCCCGTGTCGTCGAGGCTCGCGCAGCCCAGGACGTGGCAGCCGGCTCCGACCAGTGCGCGGACCTCGGCGAGCAGACCGCCGAGCGGGTAACCCTCCTCGAAGTCGCTGACGACCACGACGAGGGTGCGCGACGGCACGGTGACGAGCTCGCGCGCGTGCCGCAGTCCCGCGGCGATGTGGGTGCCGCCGCCCACGCTGACCTCCAGCAGCAGCGACAGCGGGTCGTCCACGTGCCCGGTGAGGTCGATGACCTCCGTGGAGAACGCCAGGAAGTGGGTGGAGAGGGTCGGCACGCCCGCCAGGACGGAGGCGGTCAGCGCGGCCCACACCGTGGACGCCTCCATGGACCCCGACACGTCCGTGACCAGGATCAGCCGCCAGTCGGCGGCCCGGCGTCCCCGGGTGCGGAACACCGGGTGCTCGGGGATCACCTGGACCGTGCCGTCCGGGGCGCGGCGCGCGGTCGCCAGGTTGGCCCGCAGGGTGCGGGGCAGGTCCAGGCCGCCGCCGGGCCGTCTGCTGGGGCGGGGCAGGGCGGTGCCGTGCAGGGCGGGGCGCAGACGGGTGGCCAGTTGCCGGGCCAGGGCGTCGACCAGCCGCCGTACGAGCGGGCGCAGTGCGGCCAGCCGGGCCTCGGGCAGTCCGCCCGCGTGCCGCAGGACGGTGCGCAGCAGGTCCACCGAGGGCCGCACGCTGTCCGCGTCCAGCTCGGCGAGGACGTCCTTACGGCCCGACGCGGCGGCGGTTGCCAGCACTTCCTCCCGGATGCCCGGCCCGAACAGCACGGCCAGTTCCTCGGACCACTCCCGCACCCCGGGATACGGCGCCTGACGTCCCCCGCCGGTTCCCGGGCCCGTGAGGTCTCCCCGGCTGCCTTCGCCGCGTCCACTGCCGTACAGCTCGTCCAGTGCGGTGGCGAGCGGTGACGCGGACGGCGGCAGCCGGTCGGCGCGGCGGCCGAGGAGGAGGCGCCAGCGGTCGGCGGGGGCGAGGACATGCTCCTCGGCGGCCTGCGGAGCGCCGCTCCTCGGGCACTCCGGCGCGCTCTTCGACGAACCGCCGCCCGGTGTGGGCAGCAGGTCCAGCGACCGCAGGGTCCCGCGGGCCGCGAGGTCCGCTTCGGTCCAGGCGGCGAGCGCGGCCGGGGCTACGTCGTCCGTGTCGGCGACGTGTGTGGTGCCGAGGCGTTCCTCGACGGCCGCGAGAAGGCGGTCGCGGGCCGCGGGGCTCAGGGTGTCGAAGCCGCCGCGCAGTGCGGGAAGCCGGTCGAGGAACGCCCGGTCGGGCAGCTCGGTCACCCGGGTGAGCAGGGGCTCCAGCGTCGGGGCCGCCGCCTCCAGCAGGGGGCCGGCGGCGGTCAGCAGTCCGCCGAGCCGGGCGGTGAGGGCGGCGCGGGAGTCGGGGGCAGTGGCCCCGTCGACCCAGGAGGCCACGCGGTCGCCGAAGGCGCGGGCGTCCTCGTGCCCGAGCAGGACGCGTACGGCCCCGGCGGCGCCGCGCATCAGCGGGGAGCCGCCGGCGGACAGGCGCTCCAGGGCGTCGGCGAGCCGGATGCCGCCCAGCAGGTCGGCCCGATGGGAGAGTTCGAGCAGGGCGTGGGCGTCGGCCGGGTCCTCGGACCCGGTCAGTCCGTCGACCTGCCGCACCGCCGCCGCCGTGAGCAGCTCCGCGACGGCGGCCGCCCGGGCCTCACGGTCCTGCTCGGCGGGGAGCCCCGGGACATGGCCGGCCCGCAGCCGGTCGAGCAGGGCCAGCCCGGCGAGGAGTTCCGGCAGGGTGCCGGCCCGGGGCAGGACGTCGGCGACGTCGCCGAGCCGTTCGTCCGCGAGCCCGGTCAGGCCGCACTCCGCCGCCTGTTCGAGCCCTTCGAGGGCCTGTGCGGCGGTCGGCCCGCCCTCGTCGCGCTGCCGGCGCCGCCATTCGCGCAGGACTCCCTCGGCGGCCTGCGCGGGGGTGACTCCGCGTACTCCGGCGGTGGTCAGCACGGCCGCCGTGGCGGGGGTCCAGCGCATCTCCCAGCGGGAGGTGAGGGCCTCGGCGCCGCCCGCGCCGACGACCTCCTTGGCCTCCGCGTAGGGCACGCCGCAGACCGTCAGCCGGCGCAGCAGCAGTTCACGGCGCCGGTCCAGGCCGGACCGCAGCGGGTCAAGACGCAGGTCCCGTGCGGGGCCGGGGCCGCCCGTCCCGGGGCCGGGCAGGCCGAGCCGGGCCAGCTCGGCCTCGACCGCGGGGACGAGTCCGCTGCGCGGTGCCCGCGGGGCGGGACGCCCGGTACGCGTGCCGACGAGCACGCGCTCCATCGCCCGTGCCACGGCCCGGCCGCGCCCGTACGGCTCGCCCTGCGCGAGCACCGTCTGGACCGCTTCGACCAGTTCGCCGCGGCCTGCCGCGGGCAGGCCGCGCAGCCGGGCGAGGTCCGAGGCGAGCCGGCTGATCTCCCGGGCGTCGGCCGGTCCCGAGGGGTGGCCGAGGCCCCGCAGTTCCGCGCAGACGCGTACGGCCGCCCGGGTCAGCGCCTCCTCCAGCGCGGCCGGGTCACCCGCCGCGCGCAGGACCATGTCCTGCCACTCCGGGTCCCGGATGCCCGCCGGGTAGCCGGACCGCTCGTCGAGGAGGGCATAGGTGTACGGGATCAACGAGGTGTTCCAGACGGGCCGTCCGGCGTCCGTGACCGTCGCGTCCTCCTTCCCCGCGTCCTGCCCTGCGAGCGCCGGGGCGTGGAAGGCGCCGACCACCACGGCGGCCCGCTCGCCCCGTGCGGTGGCCTCGGCCAGCCGGGCCCGCATCCAGCGTTCACGCCGCAGGTCCAGCTCCGGTACGCCGCCCGAGGCGACCGCGTCCTCGCGCAGGGCCCACCCGGTGAGCAGGGCGGCCCGGCGCAGGGCCTCGGGCGGGGAGCCGGGGGCGGCCGCCTCGACGAGCCGGTCCCAGAGGTCGTCCCCTGGGCGGCCCGTCAGCCGGGTCCGCAGCGCGGTGGCGAGACCGGGGCCGCCGGCCCGTGGCCCCGCCTCCCGGCGTCCCCCGGACCAGGCGCGGTCGGCGAGCGGCAGGTCGCAGGCGACCACGGGCACGTCGTGCCGGGCGGCCCAGCGCACGGCGGCCAGTTCGGGCGAGAAGTCGGCGAACGGATAGAACGCCGGTCCGCCGTCGCCGCCCTCGCCGGGGGCGGCGGCGAGCGCCACCGGAGCCCGCGTCTCCTCGTGCCCCAGCCAGGGCAGCCACTGCTGCATCTCCGCGGGCAGTTCGACGAGCAGCACCTCCGGCTTCGCCTCGTCCAGCAGTGCGGGCACGGCGGCGGCCAGGGAGGGCGCGTGGTGCCGTACGCCGACGAGGTAGGGCGCGGACGGGCCGGTGAGGGCGGCGAGCGCCTCGTCGGGCGGGACGGGCGAGCCGTCCGGGGCGGCGGCCCCGTGGGAGAGGGACACGGTCGTCAGCCCTCCAGGACCGTACGCAGGTCCCACAGGGTGCGCCAGGTGGCGGAGCCCTGCTCGGCACGGCGCCGGACGGGGCCGTCCCAGTAGCCGCGGAGCCGGGCGGCGTCGGCGGGGTCGTCCTTGCGGACCACGCCGAGCAGATGGCCGGGCAGCAGTCCGAGGACATCGCGGTCGCCCGGGAAGTACGCCGACGCGAGAGCGAGCGCGCCGGCGACGGACACGGCCTCGGCGGTGCTCATCACCGTCGACGGCCGTTCCACCTCCCAGCCCTCCGCCGACCGGCCCTCGCGCAGGTCCCGGAACGCGGTGACCAGGGCCTCCAGCACGGCGTCGTCGACCTGGAACGGCGCTCCGGCGCGCTCCACGGACGCCCGCGCCTGGCCGCGCACCAGCGCGGTCTCCGCGTCGAGGTCGCCGATGGGGCCGACGGTCTCGAAGTTGAAGCGGCGCTTGAGGGCCGCGGACATCTCGGAGACGCCCTTGTCGCGGAGGTTGGCGGTGGCGATGAGGTTGAAGCCGGGTGCCGCGTGCGCCAGCGCGTCCTCGGTGCCGGCCAGTTCGGGTACGGCGATCCGCCGCTCGGAGAGCAACGACACCAGCGAGTCCTGCACTTCGGGCAGGCAGCGGGTGACCTCCTCGACACGGGCGATCGCGCCCCGGGACATGGCGGTCAGGACGGGGGACGGCACGAGCGCCTGCCGGGTGGGACCCTGTGCCAGCAGCAGCGCGTAGTTCCAGCCGTACTTGAGCTGGTCCTCGGTGGTGCCGGCCGTGCCCTGCACGACCAGGCCGCTGGTCCCGCACACGGCGGCGGAGAGCAGCTCCGACAGCATCGACTTGGCGGTGCCGGGTTCGCCGACGAGCAGCAGACCGCGCTCGCCGGCGAGGGTCACCACGCATCGCTCGACCAGTGCCCGGTCGCCGACGAACTTGCTCTCGATCACCAGGCGCCGCGGGACTCCGTCGGGTGCCTCGGCTGCGTCGGGGAGCTTCAGGGCCCGGCCCTCGCTGCCCATGACGAACGTGACGGCCGCGCGCGGGCTGAGCCGCCAGGCGGGCGGGCGCGGCCCGTCGTCGTACGCGGTGAGGAAGGCGAGTTCGGTGGCGTACCGGTCCTCGGGCGGGACGATCTGGCGGGCCGGGGAAGGGGACAGGGTGGTGGTCATCGATGCGGGTTCTTCCGGGTGCGGGTGGACGGTGGTCATCGGCGGCGGCCCTTGCGGGTGGCGCGGGTGGTGAGTTCCTCGTAGGCGGGTGCGTCACCGGCGCGGACGCGGTCCCAGGCGCGCGTGAACAGCTCGGGTACCGGCAGCAGCGGCACGGCGCGGGAGCGGTCGTGGACCGGGTAGAGGCCCCGCTTCCAGATCTCCACCGGCTGGGCGGGGGACTTCAGGTCGAGCCAGCCGCACGGCAGGAAGAGGGTGCGGCCGGCGCGGGCCCGCTTCGCCTCGACGACCAGGCCGGTGGCGGCCAGTTCGGTGCGGGCCTTCTTCGTGCGGGCGGGCTTCCAGCCCGTCCAGCGGGCGCGGTTGCGGTCCGTCGGGTCGGGCAGGGCCAGCAGTTGCAGGTAGAGCGCCGCGGCGTCCTCGCCCAGACCGTGGGCCCCGGCGACCTCGGCGACCAGGCCGGGCACGCTGAGGGCCGGGTCCTGGGCGTAGCCGGTGGGCCCCCCGGGATCCGTTCCGGCCGCGAGGGCGCGGGCGAGTTCGTCGCCCAGGATCGTCCGCAGCGCCTGCATGCCGTCGCGCCGCCCGGGTCCGACGATCCCCTCGATCAGCCCGAACAGGGGGTCGTCCACCGTGCTGAGCGCGCTCGTGCGGACCAGGACGGCCTCCTGGTCCCCGTACCAGGGGCGCAGCACCAGCGCCTCGCCGACGGGTGTCAGTCCGTGCGCGTCGGCGCCTCCGGTGGCGGGCAGTCCGTACGCCTTGCGCAGTTCGGCGGCGGTCGACGTGCCCTTCTCGGTCCACTCCAGGTCGAGGTCGAGCAGCAGCCCGGGGTCCGCGACGCGGCGGCGCAGCGCGGTGAGCCCTCCGGGCAGGGCGGCGCGCAGGGGGTGTCCGTACGGCAGGGAGTAGGCGAGCCCGGCGAGGGCGGCCACGGCGCGCGTCAGGTTGTACCGGCCGGGCAGTGCCCGGGGGTCCTCCGGTACGAGGGTGCCGTCCTTGTCGGGCCGCTGCACGGTGGTGCGGCCGATCCAGGGGGTGCGGTGCGGGTTGAGCACTTCCTCGGCGGAACCGGTGGTCAGTCCTGCCAGGGAGAGCTCTCCGGCGAGGTCCTCGGGCAGGCGGACGACGCCGTCGAGGCGCTCGGCCCACACCCGGCCCGCCGCGGCCGTGTCCGGTCCGGCGGTCCACAGGTCACCGGGGTTCTCGGGGAGGAGCGCACCGATGAGCGCCAGGCGGTCGCCGGGCTCCAGCGAGCCCAGCAGCGTGTCCCCGAGCTCTTTCTGCCGCGGCTTCAGGCCGGTGGCGGCGATCACCTCGTCGGTGAGCTGCGGCGGCCGCCCGGCGAGCAGCAGGGCCGCCTGCACCGGGCCCAGCCCGTCCCGCGTCGCGGCGGCCAGGGCGGAGGGCGCCTCCGGCTGCCAGGGCGCGGCGCCCTTGTCCCGGATCAGGCCGGTGACGGCGGTCAGCGCGTCGGCCGGGAACACCGGTGGGTGCGCGGTCTCCCGCTCCAGCGTGAAGTGTGCGACCGCACCGAAGACGCCGGCCGGATCGTGGTCCAGTGCCAGCCAGTTGACCAGCCCGGTGCGGTGGTCGACGTTCCGGCAGCCGAGGACGACGACGGTACGGCCCTCCCGGCGCAGCACCTGGCCGACGCGCTCCTGCTTGTCGTGCGGCTCGCTCAGCGTCACCTCGCGCAGCGCGCCCCCGGGCGCGGCCAGCGGGCCTTCCGTGATCGCCTCGAACAGCAGGAGCAGCGCCCGGCGGTGCGTCTCCGTCAGGGTGGGTGAGGCGGCGCGGTAGGCGAGCGGGCGCAGCGCGTCGAGCACGGAGGGCCACACCGCACCGATACCGGGGACGGTGAACTCGTCGCTGCGCCACCCCTCGGCGGCCCCGGCGGGCCGGGAGGACGCGGACAGGGGCCTGCCGTCGGCGGGCTTGCCGGACAGGACGTGGTTCACGGCGCGGATCTGGCGCAGCGTGCTCCAGCTCTGCCCACCGCCCCACCAGCCGTGCAGCTCGGCGAGACCGGAGGTCGCCTCCCTCAGTGTCTGTTCGTCGCCGTCCTCGGGGCTGTAGTCGGTGAACATGCCCTCGGTACGGCTGCGTTCCGTCCTGGGCCGCTCGACCGGAGGCGTCACGAAGGTGGTGACGGACGCCGCCAGACGCAGCACCGCGTGCACGAGGGCGGCGACACCGGTGAGCAGACGCGGCTCGGTGAGGGCGGGCAGGGTGCGGGACACGGCCGTCCGCACCACCTCGTCGGTGGTCGGGACGGCGGGCTTGCCCGTGGTGGTCCCCGCGGGGTTCCGCGGCCCGGCGGTCCGCGGGGAGCCGGCCGGTGCCGCCGCCGCGATCTTCGCCTGCCGGTCGGCCAGCGCCTGCGCCCCGGCGCGCAGCAGCTCCTCCGCCTGTTCGTCGCTCAGCGCCCGCAGGAGCGCCGACGCGTTCTCGTCGCGCGGCCGCAGCGCGTGCCAGAAGTCGACCGGCGGTACGAGTCGCGTGCCGGCGGCGAACTCGCCGCCGCGCTCCAGCGGTGCCAGCCGGCCCAGTTCCCGCACGCCGGTGGTGTCGTCCGTCGTGTACAGGGTGACCTGACGGTGGTGGGCGACGACGACGGGCTCGACGCCGCCGGGCAGCCGCAGCGCGCCGATCGCGACGCCCGGTATCCCCGTGTGTGCCGGCAGGGTGACGGTCCGGCCGTCCGGGGTGCCGACGGTGGTGCGGGCCTCGTCGCCGTCGCCCTCGGTGCGCACCCAGCGGCCGAGGACCGTGCCGTCCGTGCCGAACGGGCTGTGCTCCAGGCCGGGTTGCAGGGGCAGCACCGCGCAGTGCTGCTGGAGCAGGGTGGCGTCGTCGCGGATGCCGGACCGCAGGAAGGCGGGCAGCGAGGCACGTCCGTGCGTGCCGGTGGCCGGGTCGTACTCGAGCCACACCTGTTGCAGCCCCTGCCGTCCCTGGCGCCAGTACGAGGTGCCGTCCCCGAGGATGCGGCGCGCGGGCGGCAGGACGGTGTCACCGGCGTGCAGGGCGCGTCCGCCGGTGGCGCGGCCACCGTCCGGCAGCGGGATCGAGGTCTCTCCGGCGTCGCCGCTGCCGTACCAGTGCGGGAGCTTCTCGCCGCCGAGCGGGAACACCTCGGCCGGGCGGGCCGACCAGTAGCCGTACTGCTTGTTGTCCTGCCGCCACATCACCAGCAGTTCACCGTCGGTGTAGCGGAACGAGGGCCGCTGCCAGCGGTCCAGTTCGACCGGCAGCCGCAGGTCGTGTTCCAGCAGCACGTCCTGCGGTCCCACGACGATCGCCTTGTGCCTGCGGGAGAGGATCAGGGCGGGCCAGGCCTCGTGGACGGCGAGGGTGTCCTCGCCGTCGCGCCGGGTCTCGGCGTCGAGCCGGCGCAGCGCCTCGTCGAGGGCGGGCCAGCCCAGTTCGTCCGGGATGCCGGCGCGCAGGGCGTTGCCGAGCAGCGGTGCGACGTCGAGTGCGGCGGCCCGGGCGACGGCCCCCGGGCTGATCCGTGCGGCGATCCCGCGGAACGGGCTCAGCCGCTCGAGCGCCGCGCGGGCGGCCGCCAGACCGGCCGCGCCCTCCAGTTCGCCCGCGGCGTCGTCCAGCCACTCGCGGAGCACGTCGGCGAGCACGGGGTGGCCGGTGATTCCCTCCAGCCGTCCTTGGCCGGTGTGCCGGCGGTGCTGGTTGCCGACGGCGTTGTACAGCATGCGCCGGCCGTGCCGGTCCGCCGCGACGGCCGTCAGGTCGCGTCGCCCGGGCCGGGTGTCCTCCAGCCACTGGCCGAGGGGAAGGTGGACGTCCGTGCCGGCCCCGGGCGGGGCCAGCGGCACGTCCTGCGCCACGCACAGGTCCAGCAGGTCGAGGTCGGCGCCGGCGTGCCAGCGGCCCGTGAAGAGGTCGACGGGACGGCCCCGGTCGCGCAGGCGCGGGGCCATGCGCTCCACGAGCGCGAGGGTGGCGGGCGAGCGGTCGCTGACCGTGCCGCCGTGCTTGCGGTGCAGCGCCCAACGGGTGAGCCAGTCCGCCGCGTCGGCCACGTCCGTCGCCCCGTCCTCGCCCGTGAGCAGCCGGTCGGCGCCGGTCTCGGCGAGCAGTGCCAGCCAGAACTCGTCGTCCTCGGTGGAGCGGCCGAGACCGGCCGGCATGATCTCCAGCAGCCGGTCCCGTACGGCGGGCCGCTGTTCGGCGAGGACGACGAGCGTGGCCCGGTAGGTGTTCCAGAAGGACGCGGGGGCCCGGACCGCCGCGGGCGACGCGATCAGGTCCGCGACCAGTGAGCACTCCTCGGTGACCCGGTCCAGGCCGGCGGCCTTGATCAGGGCGCGTGCGTCCTGGGGCAGCGACGCGTACGGCGGCATGCCGGCCGCGCAGCGCTCCACGGTCAGCTGCCGGAACTGCGCCCAGGCCTCGGCCGGGGTGAGCCGCGCCGCGAGGGCCTTCACATGCTCCTTGAGCGCCTTGACCGTCAGGGCCCCGGCGAAGGCGAACTCCAGGAACACGGCCCGCTGCCGCTCCTCGTCCACGGTCAGCGCGTGCACCCGCTCCGCCTCGCGGGCCTTGCCGAAGAACGCCGCCGCGTAGGTGGTGTTCTCGTGCTGGAGGAAGACGCGGGCGGCCTGCTCGTAGAAGGTGGGCAGGAAGTGCGGCACGGCCCGGCCGAGCCGCTCACCGAGCGCCTCGAAACCCTCCTTCGCGGTACCGGGGCGGGACTTGGCCTGCCGGGCGAGCCGCTCGACGTCCTTGACCAGCGCCAGCGCGTGGTGCCCGTTCGCCGGGTCGTTGACCAGTGCCCACGCGGGGAAGCCGAGGGTCTCCCGGCGCACCTGCCCGACCTCACGGGTCTCCGGCTCGCGGACCAGTCCGAGGAAGTCCAGGGCGAGGTCCTCCGCCTCGCCCAGCGTGCCCGGCACCAGCCGCACGACCTTCCGCTCGTCCAGCGCGGTGTGCGTGTACGTGCGGACGGTGAGGACATCGGCGTCCTCCCGGTCCGTGGTGCCCGGGGGGAGTACGGCGCCGGCCTCGAGCAGCGCGGCGGAGGTGGTCTCGTCGTACGTGAATCCGTCGTACGTCGTCATGCCGCACGCTCCTCGTCCTCGATGTCGCGTCCGGCGTACAGCGCGGCCGCCATGCGCATGCCCTCCGACCAGGCCACCGGCCCGATCCGGCCCAGTTTCAGCGCCCGGCCCGCCGGGTCGGTGAAGACCAGGGGGCCGGTCTCCGTCTCCTCGTAGCCGTCGTAGTCGCCGACCCACACCCGGGCCTCGACGGCACGGCCGTCCTCCACGACGGAGCACACGGCGTGGCCGCCGCGCACGCGGTAGCCCAGCTGGGTCGCGCGGCCGTGCAGGAACCTCAGTTCCTTGAAGGCGCCGCCCGCGTAGTCCTCGACGGAGGCGGCCTCGGCGTCGAGTGCCGCGGGCCGGTGCCACACCTCGCGGAACAGCTGCTGGGCGCGCTGCTCGACGCCGAGTTCGACGGCGAACTCCCGCAGCTCCTCCAGGTCGTCGAGGAGCACGGGGTGCGGCAGGCGGACCAGGCCGGGGGTGAGCCGGACGGTGTCGCCGTCGAGGTCGACCAGGCCGAGGCCGCGATCGGCGTCGGCGTCCCGCAGGAATCCGGCCACCGCGCCGTCCGTGCCGGTGACCACCACGTCACGGAGGGCGGCCCGCCAGGCCGGGTCCGGCCACACCCGCGCCAGGACCGCGAACGGCACCGGCAGCGAGCGCACCATCCACCGCTCCACATCGGCCAGGCACTGCCGTTCGTGCCGTTCCAGCCACTCGGTGAGCTGACGCAGCCCCACCACCGCCGGATCGTCGGCGATCTTGGACGGCACGGACTTCAACCGCCGTCCGGCCGCGTTGCGGCACACCACCTTGCCGTCATCGAGGGCGACTTCGTAGCCGCCTGCCGACACCCACCCCATGCGTGCCTCCCGCACCCGCAGTGATCAAGTGACGGGAACTGTAGAGCAGGGCTCTGACAACGGGTTCCGGGGTCCTCGTCCCGGGACGGGCGCCGTGGCGCGGGGCAGCGACTCCACCCCTGCCCACCGGTGACCCGGGATCCGGGGAACCGGAGGCTGTCGTCATCCGGACCGCTTCCCGCGCGGGCCGCCGTCGGCGGAGCGGGGCCATCAGGGTGGTCGCAGGCCGTGTCGGGCGGCCGTCCCAGGGCCGGCTGGCCATCCTGGGTCGGTAGCGCGGCCCTCCCGAGCGACAAGGAGCACGGCATGCCCACGGACCCGGTCGGACGATTCCTCACGGTCTTGGACCCTCACCACCGGGAGGCCGTCAGCGGCAGACCGCGCGAGGAACAGGAGCGGCTGGCGGCGGCCTGGGAGCGGGAGCTGGAGGCCGACACCGAGCTCGACTCCCTCGACGAGTTGTCCCCGCCGGCGGCGGAGGCAGAGGCGGCCCGCCGCGTCCTGGACCGCGAGCGCTAGGGGGTGTCGTTTGGATCAGGCCGGCTTCGGGCGACGGCGCCTCACAGCCGAGCCGGGCGGGGTCCGGTGCGTGCGGCCGCGAGGCGGAG